>JAESSV010000271.1 GCA_016763895.1 Magnetovibrio sp.
GTAGGTTGAGCGAATTTCTGGGGCGTGGGTATTGGCCACGTGATCAAAGTTGCCTTTCACATGGGCGGTATACCGCGACCGCATTAAGGCTTCGGCCGTAAGGGCCTTGGTGGCGCCGTCTAAAATCGGGCCACAACAGGCGTCAAAATCTAATCCTGAATTACAGGGGCATGTGCTCATGGTGATTGTCTTTCGTTTGTTAATGGACCCGCCTAAAGGGCGGTCACACGTTCATTGTTAAAGCTTATGATGACTTCGGTTCCGATGCCTTTGTTGCTGATGATTTCAAGGGTTCCGCCGTGCAGTTCGATGAGGCCTTTGGTTAAAGGCAAGCCAAGTCCGGTTCCTTCGTGTTTTGAATGATGGCCCCTGTTCACTTGACCAAAGGGGAGTTTGGCTTTGATCAATTCAATTTCATCCATACCAACGCCCGTGTCGATGATGCTAAACGTCAAGCCGTGTTCAGGATGAGAAAAAACCGCAAGCTTCACCGATCCTTTTTTGGATGTAAATTTAACCGCATTGCTTAAAACATTGAGCAATATTTGTTTCATGCGACGTTCATCGGCATGAAAACCGGGGAGATTGTCTGCGATTTTAAATTGAACGTCAACCTCGCCTTGACGGGCCCGGTGTTGGACGAGGCGAACCGAGCTTTCGACGAGTTTCTGGATTTCCAGGTCGCTTTCGTTCAGGTCCAGTTTCCCGGCCTCGATGGCGGAAACATCCAAGATATCATTAATGAGTTCCAAGAGGTGTTGCCCAGAAGCCCCAATATCGTTGATGTATTCCTTGTATTTTTCATTGTGCAAGGGGCCAAATATTTCAGCTTGAATGGAACTGGAAAAGCCAATAATTGCATTCAACGGTGTGCGCAGTTCATGGCTCATATTGGCCAGAAGCTCCGTTTTTGTTTTGTTGGCGACATCGGCTTCTAAGACCGCTTGATGCATTGAACTTTCAACCGACTTCCGTTCGGTGATGTCTTCATGAACGGCAACGTAGTGGGTGATTTCATCTTGGGAAGAAATGATGGGTGAAATTGAAACCATGGCCCAAAACACAGACCCATTTTTGCGCTTGTCTTTGAGCTCATTGCGCCACACATCACCTTTTTGAATCGTTTCCCAAAGGTCTTGATAGAGTTCTCGAGCGGAATCACCGGAATTTAAAATGCTGGCATTTTTGCCATAAACTTCTTTTTTGGTGTATCCCGTCATTTCGGAAAATTTTGCATTTATATATTGGATTTTAGCCTTCAAGTCGGTGATGTACATCATGTGCGGGCTTTGTTCCACCGCCTGTGACAACTTGCTCAATTCCCGCGCCGTTTGTTTATGTTCTTCAACTTGCAATGCTAAATCTTGATTTAAAATCTTAAGCGCGCTGGCGGCCTGTTTCTTTTCCACATCGTATTGAGCCTCTCGAAGAACCCTGTGTAAGATACGTGGAATAGCCTCAAAGGTGTCGTGGGATTTCACCAAATAATCCATGGCCCCGGCTTTCATGGCTTCAACGGCAAGGCTTTCGTTTCCTTGGCTGGTCATCAAAACAACGGGGTAGGTTTGTATGGCATCAAGGCCCGGCAACAGTTCAATGCCATGCCCATCGGGCAGACGGTTGTCGGTTAAGACAACATCAGGGTCATGGTCTATCAAATACTGGCGGGCTTGGCGAATATTGGTGGCAACCACCAATTCAAAGGGCTTGTCACTGTCTTCGATGGCGCGGCTGACCAATTCGGCGTGGTGGTCTTCATCCTCGACCAAAAGAACTTTGATCCGTCTTTTATCGTGGTCCGTAAATACCATCGTGTTTGACGCCTATTCTTCCGGAATCCATGGGTTATGATTCCAACATAGCCAAAAAAAGCCCAAGTCTTTCATCATTTCAGCAAAGCACGCAAAATCCAAAGGTTTCACGACATAGCTGTTGGCTCGGTGTTTATAGGCTTGTGCCACGTCTTTGTCGCCATTCGAAGTGGTTAGAACCACGACCGGAAGGTGGGATAATTTTTCATCTTCGCGAATAATTTTGAGAACTTCCAAACCATCCACCTTTGGCAGGCGTAAATCGAGAAGGACCACATGGGGTACGGGGCTCGATTGCGGATCTGAATACTCGCCTTTTCGTTGCAAGTAATCTATGGCGGCTTCGCCATCGCTGACATGGAATATCTTGTTCGACATTTTATGGTCTTCAAGGCTGCGCATGACCAAGTCCGCATGATCTGGATTGTCTTCGACAAGTAAAATTGTAAGCGGTTCACCGTGCATGATTTGTACCTCCGTTGGGTTTATCAAAAGTCAGGCCCTGTGTTTTTGAGCGGGAGCCGGAAGGTCAATGTGGTGCCTTGTCCCAGCCCTTGAGACTCTGCCCAAATTCTTCCGCCATGGACTTCGATGATTTGTTTGACCAAGGCAAGACCAATGCCTGTGCCCTCTTCGCCTGCGTCTAAGCGTTCAAATAAGCCAAATATTTTTTTAAGATATTTGTCATCAATGCCCATACCGTTATCTTTAACGTAACATTCTAGCCAATCTTCGTCTACCCTGGCCCCGATTTCTATCACGGGATCTGGTTGTTGGATTGAAAACTTAACCGCATTTTCAACCAAGTTTTGCCAAACTTCGGTGATGCGGGGTTTGTCCCCGAATACGACGGGTAAATCATCAGGAATTTTGACATCCACACGAACCTTCCCAGACATGATACGACCATGAACGCGTTCTAAGGCATCGCCTATAATTTGGCCTTGATGCAAATTCTGAGAGGGATTGGCAATTCGGCCGATGCGCGACAATTCCAAAAGATCATCTAACAATTGGCGCATTTTTTCGGCAGCCGAACGAATGCGCGCAAGGTCACTATTCACACGATCAAATTTGTCTTTTTTGAGGTCTTTTTCAATCATGCCAATAAACCCACCAATGGTGATCAAGGGGCTTTTGAGATCGTGCGAGACCGTATAGGTAAAGCGTTCCAATTCAATATTGACCTTGGATAATTCATCAACTTGTCTGGCTTGCACGCGATTGTTATCTTCAATTTCCAAAGACATGGAATTAAACGCCAAGCCAAGTTGGGCAATTTCGTCTTTGCCGTGGATGCTGACCCTGCTTTGAAAGTCACCGGCTTGCAGCGATTTGGCCGCAACGTTAAGCGTTTCAATCGGCCTTAAAATGGTTTGCGTCAACAGAAGGGATAAAATGATAACCAAAGATATAGACGCGATTAAAATGCCCCAGTTTAAAAGTTCCAATTTATGAATATTTGCGAAGGCTTCTTCTACATCGATTTTAACAACCATACCCCATTGATAAGACGGTAAATTTCGCCACACGCCAAGCACGGGGATGCCTCGGTAATCTTTAAATATGCCATGACCCGTTTCCCCCCGAGAGGCATTTAAAAATTTCCCCGTATCATTTTTAGCAAAGGTTTTCGTGAACGCCGCATTCTTGACATGAAGCAAGGGTGCCGTGACCAAAAATCCCCCTCGGATGATTTGTCCAACCACGGTTTCGCCCGTTAAACCCAGCCCCGTGCGGTCCGTAATCGCGTCATACAGGGCCTTGCGTTTAAATTGAACGGCCAAAACACCGATAAGCTTGCCGGATTTGAGCAGGGGAACCGCAGCAAATGCGGCGATATTTTGCGACGGTTGGTAAAGTTCAATAATCGATAAGGAGGCTTCAAAATTTGCAATGGACGCACGGGTCACATTGGCCAGGGACGTATTGCGATAGGGGCCAAATTTCAAGCTGGTTCCGAAATCGGATTCATGGTTCACCGAAAAAACAATATCTAAGTCCGGGGAAGTCAGAAAGAGGTTATAATAATCAAAGCCTTCTTGAAACCGCCTCAAAAAAGGGCGATGCTTTTTTTCTTCTTGTTGATATGGATCTGATTGTGGGCCTTCGGCGCGGTACACTTTGGATAAAGCGATCATGGCGTCTTGTACATTGGACGTCTTGGAAATGGCTTCGATTTCGGTCTTGTTGGAATCGGCAACGGCTTCAATGATGTTCACTTTATGATCGGCCACCGATATCAAACGTTGGGCAATTTCGTATTCAAGCCCTTTTTGTGAGGTCGAAAAGGAGATATAGCTTGAGACCAACAAGGGAAGAGCCGTGGCCACTAAAAACGCCAGCAAAATTTTTGCGGAAAGGCTGTTAAATTTGATCATCATTTGGTCGCCATCTGTGCGGACCAATTTTGCCCCCAGCCTTGATATAAATCCTCTAAAAATAAAGCCCATTCGGATTTACTTTTAAACATAGGAAATGGGTTTGGATGGATGGTTTGCGGGGCTTCCCAAACAATATCAAATTCACCGTTTTTATTAATTTTGCCAATCCGCGGCCTTTTCCAGACATGATTGGTGACCGTGTCGACATTCAAGATTCCACCCGGCGTCGGAATGCTGGTATTTTTCCGGCTGACTTGAATATCGTGGGGCTTGGTGGAATTCGCACGTTCGGCGGATTTTGCCCAAAGAAACACCCCCGAATACGCGGATTGGACGGGGTCACTCGCCTGACGGTCTTGTCCATACCTTGCCTTCAAACGATGGATGAAACCTGAATTTTGTTTTGAATTGAGGCTTTGAAAATAATTCCATGCCGCATAATTTCCGGTCATATCCGGCGTGAATAAATCTTTGGACACGCTAAACGACATCACGGGTATTGTTTGGGGGGTTACGCCGGCAGCGCGTAAGGCCTTAAAAAAGCCAATGTTGCCATCGCCATTGATGGTGCTGATGATGACGTCTGGTTTTGCTTTAACAATGTCTTGTACGGCATGATGGTAGTCGGGGTCCTGTAAATTTTCATAATGTTCGCCAACGATTTCTCCGCCCAAGGCCTGAACCTGAAGACGAATAATTTCATTGGCGGTTCTGGGAAAAATATAGTCTGAACCCACCAAGAACATGCGTTTTCCCAAATGATCAAAAGACCACTTCACGGCGGGGATAATTTGTTGATTGGGGGCGGCGCCCAAATAAATAATGTTCGGAGAAACTTCCAAGCCTTCATATTGAACAGGGTAAAACAACAGGTGATCATATTTTTCAAAAATGGGTTTGACCGCTTTGCGTGCGGCGGACGTCCAAACGCCAAAGACAACATCAACCTTTTCTTTGACAATCAGCCGTTCGGCTTCTTTGGCAAACACCTTTTCATCCGATTTTCCATCGGCAATCACGGGCACAATTTTACGCCCCAATACGCCGCCCTTGGCATTGATTTCCTCAATGGCCATCAACACGACGTCAACAATAGGCTGTTCGCTGCGGGCCATCACGCCGCTTAAGGAATGTAAAATTCCCACGCGTACGGTGTGTTGCCCACCCATTACTTTTTGGCTCTGCAACTGATAGATAAAAAGAAGGGCCGCAATAAAAATAAGGCCCGGAAGCCCAAAAAAGGCAATCTTTTTCAAATTCATCCCCCATTATCAATTCGCCAAATCAAGCCAAGTCGCGGTGCTTTACACCCATAGCGAACTTTACGCATAAATAAGAGAAATGAAAATGGTTGAAATTAATTGTGCTGAATAATATTTAAAAAATACCGCGAAAGTTGGGTGATTTTTGAAAATTCCGGATTGAATGTGACCCGTAAATTTGCGATTTCAGGCATTCAATTGTTGCGCGCTTTGATCTGCTTTGAATGAAAACCTGTCTTGAAAATAACAAAGCCATCCGGCTGGGGATGGCTTTTTTTCGAATTAATTTTTAGCAAGGCCCGGTCCGAAAACAAAGCCCGTAGTGTCGCATTTCGCTTCCACCGTAAAGAAGGTGAAAGGTTGTTTTAGTGTGCGGTGGCGACGTGTGTAACTGGAGCATTGCTGCCCAGACCAACGTTTGGAACGTCAGCGGTTTGAACCACGAAGAATGCAAGCACTGCGCCGTAAATAAAAGTTCTTATCATTGTCGTTCTCCTTTATCCGGGGCTTTCCCCAAAATCGCTACGCCGTGTGAATGTAAAAGAGTATGTGGCGTTTTGATGATTGAAATTTACAGGAGAGATTCGGTTCGAACAACAAAAAACGCATGCCTATCCAAAACAGGCGGTTTTGGGCGGCTTTCCTAGATTTGGTCTAGAAATTGAAATGAGTTATGTTTTTCAATGAGTTGTGTGGATATAATTGGACATCATACACAGCCGTTATATCCCCAGCGCTTGAGTGGTATTCCCAATTTGCATAACTGTCGCCGAATTGGCGTGTTCAAACTGAAAAACTCACACATATCAGCTATGCATCAAACGCATTACGTGTCTTATAATTGTCATCTATTAAGCCCGCTATAGAACGTGGAGGCTTGGCTTCAGGCGGGTCTTGTTTTGGATTTAACCCGTTTGAGAATTGGCATGACGGGATCACGCGGCTTAGCAACGCCCTTGTCTACGAGAAAAGGAACAAAGCTTAAATCGCCTTTGATGACATCTTCGACCAACAATGCGGCCATTTCATCAAAGCAATGGCTAAGGCTGTTCGGGTCATTTTTGTCCATGCACAACACACGCACGGATTTGGCTTTAAGAATGAGTTCTCTGTGAAACACGATATGGCTGTGTAGGTTGGGAAAGTTAAGGCTGGCCAAAAGGTTTTCTTCGGTTTCAAAGTGGTTGGTACAGATTTCTAGAAAATCATCCAACAACACTGAGCACGTGTCGTAGTCACCTTTTTCAATCGCTTGAGAGACATAATTGATGGTTTCGACGATTTTTACGGTGTTCCGCATCAATAACGTCATGACCCGTAATAAAAGCGTCTATAAGTTCGAGTCTCATGACTTCATTGCCCAAAATATTATAATTGACTGAGCACACATTATAATAATTTTATGGGAAACACAAATAAACGGCTATTTCTGGCCCTTAAGAGCCTTTTTTTCGCGTTCCAAACGGCGTTGTTCCATGCGGCGTTGTTGAATGACCAGGTTCATTTCAGCCGTAACCTTCGAACGGGACGCTGAGCCTCCGGACGTTTGCAGCCGTGCATTGAACGATTTGCGTTCTTCGGGGGACAGGTATTTCATGGCCTGTGTTGATTGGGCAAAGCTTTGACTGCTTATGATGAACGTTGTCCCAAGGATAAGGGCAAAAGCGATGGGTTTGACAAAAGATTTCATAGTGACACGTCCTTTAAAAGCCGTTTAAGTTTGACCGTAGGGTAGCCTTACATATTCGAATGTCAACGCTGTTCCTGCAGGCGGTCCAAACGCAAACGATCTCGATCATCGCCCAAACGCCATGAAACGGACAGCACGGCGCTTAAGGCCCCAAGAGAAGTCGAGCCTGCGATCAAAAACATGATGAGGATTTGGTACTTGACCGCCTCGGTGGGATCGACGCCGGCTAAAATCTGCCCCGTCATCATCCCGGGCAACGAGATCAATCCCGCCGCCGACATGGCATTGATAATGTGCATCAATCCCGCCCGTATGGATTCTCGAACATAAGGGCGCACCGCTTCACTGCGTTTGTGACCCAAGGCGAGGCGAGCCTCGACGGCTTGTCGTTCCCGTTTCAAGGTGGCGCTGATGCGATCCATGCCAACGGCGACACCATTTAATGTGTTGCCCAAAACCACGCCCAACAACGGAATGGCAAAACGAGGATCATACCAAGGATCGGGTCGAATGGCGGTGGTGAGGGCCATGGTGGTGACCACCGTCGCCGCCAACATCAAAGCCGAGGTGGCGATGCTCAAAGACCACCCGCCCCGCAGTTTCAAGGTTTGGCGGGCCATGGCTTCGCGGCCCGCCATCGCCATCATGAACAGTGCGGCAAGCCCGGTCCACAGGGGGGAAACGGTTTGAAACAGTATTTCGAGCACAAATCCGATCAGGCTCAATTGCACCACGGTTCGCAACGCAGCGATCCCCAATGATTTTTCCAAACCCAATTTTAAAAAAATGGATAACCCACCCGCCAACAACAACAACGTTGAGGCGATCATTAAATCGAAATAGCTGAGTTCTATGTAAACGGCAGTCATGCGTGTTGCTCTGTTAATTGACCGTCCTTGAGGAGCACGTGGCGGGTGCCAAGGCGGGCGGCTTGGGCCTTGTCATGGCTGACAAAAATAATACCGACTCCCGCCTGGGATCGTTCGACGATAAGCTCTTCAACTTTGGCGGCATTGTCGGTGTCTAATCCAGAGGTTGGCTCGTCCAACATTAAAATCTGGGGGAATAAAACCAGTGCTCTGGCAAAGCTTAAGCGTTGACGTTCGCCGGTGGACATGTTCGCAACGTCCCAGCCCAGGGCCGAACTTTCCAAATTCAAGCGGTGCAAGATATCGATAACGTCCTTGCGCGCGGCCCCTTCGAAATGGGGCTCAACCGTGTCGGCCCACCACCCCGAATACGCCGGGACATACATGACTTTTTTGCGCCACTCAGGGCCGCTCATGGTTTCCCGCCCCTCTTCGTTAAGGTGGATCTCTGCCTCGTTGGGGTCTAAATCGGCTATGGCCCGCAACAACAAGGATTTTCCAACCCCCGAAGCCCCGGTCAAAGCCACGATGTCACCTTTGCCCACATCCAAATCAAGGGGGCCAAGGAGCAAACGTTTCAAATTTCGTACGGATAATGTCATGTGATAGGCATATCATTGTCTGTGCTGTGCGGGAAGTATTGTCTGGGCTGTGCAGAAAGTATTGTCTGTGCTGTGCGGGAAGTATTGTGCGGGAACCGTTCAGGACAGCTATACTGCGGCCATGGCGAATCCAACAGCTCCTCAGCCTGAAATTATGATGCCAGAAACCTTAGCTTTGGTGGCCGGTTCTCGTGCGGCTTATGTGGTTCAAACGTCGGGGGAAATCGACTGTTTATCCTTTGGCGAAGCGGCACGTGCGATCAGGAATGCTTCTCTGCCGCCGCTCGTGTGCCATGCGCGGCGGACCGGGCTGCGTTTAGGTCTGGGGCCAGAGCCGCTTAGGGCCTTTGATGTTTTAGAATTATTTGCCTTTGTTAAACCCGCCGAGTTTTGTTTGCCGACCCCGTTGGGTTTGGCCCAAGCGCTTGATTTGCCGTTGCCCGCGAATCATGAAGACGAAGCCATTGCGTTAATCCGGGTTGGCGAAGCCTTGCTGCGCCAATTGGTGAACTTGCCGCACCCGGACGAACGTCATCGATTGGGTTTGGTCGGCCTGGCCCACGCCATGAATTTGGGCGGTTGGCCGTGGGCCAAGCCCGTGTTGGCCGCCTTGGGCGAACGCTTCGAAGGAGATACACCCCATTCCCAATCCTTGCGCCGGGCCTTTCGCGTGTGGGACAAGCTGCCAGAATGGGAAGATCGCGGTTTCGAGGCCAAACCCGGCGATGCACCCGTGTCGCCGTTGGAAGCCCGCAACCGTCTGGCCGAGATGCTGGCCAGCCAAACCTCAGAAGAACGCCCCGGCCAACAACAATTTGCCGCGGGTGTTACGGCGGCCTTCGATCCTTGTGATGTCGCGGATCAGCCCCGCTTTGTTTTGGCCGAAGCCGGAACCGGGGTCGGCAAGACCTTGGGCTATGTGGCCCCGGCCAGCGTGTGGGCCGATAAAAATGACGGAACGGTGTGGTTGTCGACCTTTACCCGAAACCTGCAACGTCAATTGGATGATGAACTTGATCGTTTGTATCCTGACCCGGATGAAAAAAAGCGCCGGGTGGTGATCCGCAAAGGCCGGGAAAATTATTTTTGCTTGTTGAATTTCGAAGAAGCCCTGGGCCGGATGGAAACCCGGCCCGGCGGGGCAATTGCCTTGGGCCTGGTGGCGCGTTGGGTGTTGGCCACCCGTGATGGCGATATGGCGGGGGGGGATTTTCCCGCTTGGTTGCCGGACATGATGGGGCGCGGGCTGGTGCGCGAACTCACCGATACCAAAGGCGAATGCATCTATTCGGCGTGCCCTCATTTTGCTAAATGTTTTATTGAACATTCCAAACGCAGAGCCAAACGGGCCAAGTTGGTGATTGCCAATCATGCTTTGGTGATGATGCAAACGGCGCTTGGATCTTCCTGCTCCTAAGTTAGTGAATGATGGTGTTATTCTACCACCTAAAGTTGTAATTAAGGAGATAGATTTGGCAGATGATAGTAGAAATAAGTATGAGCA
>JAESSV010000272.1 GCA_016763895.1 Magnetovibrio sp.
GACCACCGTTCAACAAATTCTGCAAACTTATAAAGGCTTGCAAGACATCATCGCCATTTTGGGCATGGATGAATTGTCTGAAGAAGATAAATTGACCGTTGCGCGCGCTCGTAAAATTCAACGTTTCTTGTCCCAGCCTTTCCACGTTGCTGAAATCTTTACCGGTACTCCCGGTAAATTGGTTTCCTTGGAAGACACCATCAAAGGCTTTAAGGGCATCATCAACGGCGATTACGATCATCTTCCAGAAGCAGCCTTCTACATGGTTGGCGGCATCGAAGAAGCGATTGAAAAAGCCAAGAAAATGGCTGCTGAAGCTGCTTAATTGTTGTAACGGAGTATTCACATGAGTGATACAGTCGAATTTGAACTGGTTTCACCCGAACGTCTTGTTAAGTCACAAGCCGTGGGCATGGTTGTTATTCCCTGTGCCGAAGGCGACATTGGTGTGCTTCCGGGCCACACGCCCTTAATTGGCACCGTGCGTCCCGGCGTTGTGGACATCCACGACGACAACAAAGTGACCGAAAGCATCTTTGTTTCCGGCGGCTTCGTTGAAGTCACCCCGGACCGTTGCACGCTTTTGGCCGAAGAAGCCATCTTGGTTTCCGATCTCAAAGCCGACGAAGCCCAGTCCCGTTTGGACGCGGCCATGACCGCTTTGGCCAAAGCCGACAGCGACAGCGAAAAGCATAACCTAGAAGCCGAAATCAAAATTGCCGAAGGCATGCTTGCGGCACTGGGAACGGGTTCCGCTCACTAAGAGCTCCCCACATCAAAACATCTAAAACGGCTCCCACACGGGGGCCGTTTTTGTGTTTGGGGGCTATATCTTGAACCGATTGCGCAGGGCCAGACCGATTAAAAACACACACGCCAAACTGAGCAGCCCTTCAAAGATAACGGCGAAATCAAACACCAAACTCATTTGATCCGCTTGCCCATATAAGGCTGTCTGAGCCCCCGTAAACGCCGCTTTTGCCGACGCCGTAAATGGCATAATCACAGACGCCGACAAACGGAATCCCTGCGAAATTTCTGCCGATGAGCACGTGGCACTGAGCCAAAATCCCCCACCAAAGACCAAAAATACAGCAATCAAAAGCAAGCTAGGCCACATAAAACTGCGCCCAAAATCGCTGAATGTTTGATAAAGGATACTCGTCATCAAGCCCATACACGACTTCGTTTCATAAAACCGTTTGGCGCGAAGCTCCATGGCAAAAAACTCCTGTTCTCGCTCATGGTCTTTCGACTGCGCCGCCAACGCTTTCAAACGCCGAAACTTATCGACGTCATCCTCGTGCAGTGCCTTTTTCAATAAAAAGTGCGTTTCTGGCCTGGACTTAAAGACAATATCCATACCATGTAAGGAAAATGAACCTTGGGATTGGTATAGCGAAAATCAGGAACGTGTTGGAATGTTGTATCGGTGAATACAGCGGCGGATTCAAAGTGAGCGCGTTGAAAATCGGCATCATGTAAAAATTTAGCTCCGTAAAAATTTGCGGCTTTCTTGAATTGAGCCCCTGCAAAGTCCGCGCGCCCACCGCTGAATTCTGTTTTACCGAAGTACGCGTTTGCGCCGCTGAATTCTGCACCATAGAAGTTCGCTTCTCTGCCGCTGAATGTGACTCCAGAGAAGTTCGCGACTAAGCCACTGAATATAGCGGCAAGGAAATCTGCTTCATAAAATGTGCAGTGTGTGAAGATGACAGGTCCAGTAAAATGAAAAAGTCTGAAATTTATTGGATCGTCGCTAAAATCGTAATGAGAAAAATCGGCGCGTACACCCTTATGATCGGGGTGATCTGACCATTCATTCCATACTTTGTGCTCTTGTCGAGCAAGCATTAGGGCTTCTTCTAGAGGCAAAAAACGTTGCCCAAATTCATCAACCTCTATTTTAGGTGCGTCAGGCATGCTTATCCAGATTGTCTTGGTTAAAAGGGTTTTAAGGATAGTATCTGTTGTGAAGTAAATGACAATATTTTAATCTCTATAGTCGTAAATTGCGCAATTCTTTGCCCGCATGGTCATCCTTTTTAATTGAGCAACCCGCCCTTAAGCCGTACACTCAAAGCAACAAAGGGGATATTTATGCGTTTATATTTGATGCGGCACGGTAAGGCGGGTTCTGGGAATGTTGATGAGTTGCGGGAACTGACGGAGCGGGGTGTCAAGGATGTTCGCGACGTTGCGGCGTATTTGGCGGACATGGGGCTTAACATTTGCCACGTTTACCACAGCACTTTGGTGCGCGCTCGCCAGACGGCCGAGCTTATGGCGTCGGCCCTCCACCCCGATAACATGCCCCTGGAACGGTTAGGGGTAGAGCCGTGGGGGGATGTGAAGGCCTTTGTCGACCTTGCCGGTGATTGGACCGAAGACACCTTGGTATGTGGGCATGAACCTTTTATGGGCGATGCGGCCCGAATGCTTCAGCAAGAAAGTGGCTATATTTCCGTCAGCACGGCCAGCGTCATGGCGTTTGAACGGTTGCCGGGTGAAGACGCTTGGACCTTGAAATGGTTCGTTAATCCTAAAGCCATAAAGCACAATACGCCATGAAATTGTATTTGGTCCAACATGCGGATGCGGTGGCAAAAACCATTGATCCGTCCCGTCCCTTAAGCCCCAAGGGTCAGTTGGACGCGGCGAATATGTCGACTTTTTTAAGATTGGCAAACGTGCATGTGGACGAAGTCGTGCATTCTGGAAATTGCGCGCCGAACAAACCGCCAACGCCATATTGCCGGGTGTGGTTGCTGAGCAAATGGATGGTTTAAGCCCCAACGACAACACTGACCACTTGATCCTCGCCGCCCAAGCCGCCAAAAAAGACTTAATGGTTGTCAGCCATATGCCCTTTGTTGCCAAAATGGCGGCACGGTGCCTCACCGCAACAGAAGACGGCGTCACAATAGCCTTTAAGCCGGGCAGCGTCGTCTGCTTGGAATATATTGAGGGTCGGTGGTCATTAAACTGGATGATGCGGCCCTAGATAATCCAAACGAGCCCATTCGGTGCCATGGCCGACGCATAATGATAATATGGCTCTTATTACTTTGATCTTGAAGCCCAAGCCAAAAAGGCGAAAGCAAAAATCCGCGCCATAATTTTAGGCGTGCGGAGTGCTTAACGTTTTTTGCGTTTGGGTCCGGCTCCGGCTTGATCGGCGGCCTTAATCGATACACCGGCTTTGTCGAGCCCCAATTCGTGGGCTTCCAATCGGCGGATTTCGTCGCGCAATCGTCCGGCTTCTTCGAATTCTAAATCGGCGGCGGCTTGTTTCATGCGTTTGTCCAACGCCACGATGTGTTCGCGCAGGGATTTTCCGACCAATTGTTTGTCGCCCGACACGCCCAAATCCACGGTGACATAATCTTGTTCGTACACCGATCCCAAAGCATCCGTGATGCGGGTTTTGACGCTGGCGGGGGTGATGCCGTTGGCGATGTTATAGGCTTCTTGTTTTTCGCGTGTGCGGCTGGTTTCCGTCATGGCGTAATCCAGGCTGGCGGTGATGCGATCGGCGTACAAA
>JAESSV010000273.1 GCA_016763895.1 Magnetovibrio sp.
ACCCGGTCGTCGCCAAAGCTGGATTTGGCTTCGCGCACGGCGGATACGAACGCTTCTTTGAGATCGGCCTCGTTTTCGCACACCCGCATGCCCTTGCCGGCGCCCCCGGCCGAGGCTTTCAACATCACCGGGTAACCAATGGACGCCGCTACTTCTTTACCCTCAACAAAGCCAGACAACGCCTTGGCATGACCCGGCACCACGTTCACTCCTGCTTTTTGGGCCAATTTCTTGGATTCAATTTTATCGCCCATCGCCTTGATGGCAAGATCATTGGGGCCGATAAAGGCCAAGCCGGCGCGTTTCAGTTTACCGGTAAAGGCCGGGTTTTCACTTAAAAAGCCATAGCCCGGATGAACCGCTTCGGCTTTGGTTTGTTTCATGGCCTCGATGATTTTGTCGATCACCAAATAGCTTTCGGATGAGGCCGCAGGACCGATGTTCACCGCTTCGTCGGCTTCCAACACATGCAAGGCGTCTTTGTCCGCATCGGAATAAACCGCCACGGTTTTTATGCCCATGCGCTTGGCCGTACGGATCACCCGGCACGCGATTTCCCCGCGATTGGCAATCAAGATTTTTTTAAACGGTTTTTTCCGCGCGGCCATCATCAAGGGTCCTAATAAGTTTTGATATTGTCTTCAAACTTTTTCATCAAACGTCTGGCGCGCGGCACGATCTTGACCGACCCAATAATCACCACAGCGATGAACCAGGGAACACGCGGATGGTAGGTGAAGTTGACAAAAAAGGCTGCCGAAGCAAAAACCAAAAAGCCCAAGGCAATGGCCGCAAACTTGCCCAGTTCCTCGAGATTTTCTTTGTGTTTTTTTTCGCTGATATAGTGGCTCATAGTCGTCCTAACTGAGGGGGCTTATAAGGGGGGCTTACAGGGGGATATTGCCGTGTTTTTTCCAAGGCCCTTTATAGGTCTTGTTTTTCAACATACGCAGGCTGCGACACAGGCGCATACGGGTGTTGTGGGGCATGCTGACGTCATCAATAAAGCCCCGATGACCTGCGATAAAGGGATTGGCAAAGCGTTTGCGGTATTCCTCAGTGCGGGCTTCGATTTTGCCCAAGTCTTTGGCATCCGCCCGAAATATGATTTCCACGGCGCCTTTGGGTCCCATCACCGCGATTTCCGCAGACGGCCACGCAAAGTTTACGTCGCCCCGCAAATGTTTGGAACTCATCACATCATAAGCCCCACCATATGCTTTGCGGGTGATAACGGTGACTTTCGGCACCGGAGCTTCGGCATAGGCGTACAACAACTTGGCCCCGTGTTTGATGATGCCGCCCAATTCCTGAGCCGTGCCGGGCAAAAATCCGGGCACGTCGATAAAGGTCATAAGGGGAATGTTAAAGGCATCACAAAAGCGAATAAAGCGCGCGGCTTTGATGGATGCATTGATGTCCAAACACCCAGCCAGCACCATGGGCTGGTTCGCAACGATGCCGACGGTGCTGCCTTCCATGCGCGCGAAACCGACGATGATGTTGCCCGCATAGTCCGGTTGAAGCTCAAAGAAATCGCCTTCGTCCACAACCTTTTTCACCAATTCTTGCATATCATAGGGCTGGTTCGCATGGTCTGGCACCAATGTGTCCAACGACATTTCCATGCGCTCGCACCTGTCTGGCGTGGGCCGCAAAGGCGGCTTTTCGGTGTTGTTGGCGGGCAAGAAATCAAAGAAACGGCGCAGGTACAACAAAGCTTCGACATCATTGGCAAAGGCATGATCCGCGACACCTGATTTTTGCGTGTGCGTGCTGGCGCCCCCCAATTCTTCGTGGGTGACGGTTTCGTGGGTGACGGTTTTCACCACATCCGGCCCGGTCACAAACATATACGAGGTATCTTTGACCATGAAAATAAAGTCGGTGATGGCGGGGGAATAAACCGCGCCTCCGGCACATGGCCCCATAATCATGGAAATTTGCGGAATCACGCCAGACGCATCCACATTGCGTTGAAACACTTCGGCGTAACCGGCCAGCGAGGCAATGCCTTCTTGAATCCGCGCGCCACCGGAATCGTTCAAGCCGATCACCGGAGCACCAACCTTCATGGCTTGATCCATAATTTTGCAGATTTTCAAGGCATGGGCTTCGGACAGCGAGCCGCCAAAAACGGTAAAGTCTTGGCTATACACAAACACCGTGCGACCATTGATGGTGCCGTACCCCGTCACCACGCCATCGCCGGGAATGATTTGTTTTTCCATACCAAAATCGGTACAACGATGTTCGACAAACATGTCCCATTCTTCGAACGAGCCCGGATCCAGCAACAATTCGATCCGTTCACGCGCGGTCAGCTTGCCCTTTGCATGCTGGGTATCGATGCGTTTTTGCCCCCCGCCAAGGCGCGCTTTTTCACGACGACGGTCCAATTCTTCAATAATTTCGTGCATCGGTTTGTCCAATGTTCCCCTTTAACCAACTTGCAAGTTGGTATTATCTTAATTATCCAATAGCACGGATGCCCACAAAGCGCTATATAACGTCACATGAACCAAGGATTAAAACTACTTCTCGAAGCCGGGCCGCTTGTCGTGTTTTTTATCGTCAATGCAAAATTTGGTATTTTCACCGCCACCGCCACCTTTATGGTGGTGACCGTGTTGGCGTTATCATTTTCTTATTGGAAACTGAAAAAGCTGCCGACCATGCCGTTGATCGGCGGGGCCTTTATCATGGTGTTTGGGGGTCTGACCATTATTTTGGAAGACGATACATTCATCAAGCTCAAGCCCACCATCGTCAACACACTGTTTTCAGCAACGCTGTTTATCGGCCTTTACCTGAATAAAAGCTTCCTCAAAACGGTTTTGGAAAGTGCGCTCAGCATTGATGATGAAGGTTGGCGCAAGCTGACCTGGCGTTGGGCCTTTTACTTTTTGTTTCTGGCCATCGTGAACGAAATCGTTTGGCGGACGCAAACCACCGACATGTGGGTCAATTTCAAGGTGTTTGGCGTTATGCCCATCACGCTTTTGTTCAGCCTTTCCCAAGTGCCCTTGATTTTACGTCATGGGGTTGAGACCGATGACGACGAAAACCCAAAAGAAACAAAGCAAGAAATCGCTTAAATTTGAGACAATTCAAAAAAGCGGTAAGCGGTTTTCACGTCTTTGGTGATGAGAGCGCGGCGGTCTTGAGCTTCGAAATCTTCCCCCCATTGTTCGATTTGATGATCTTCATCAACGCGCGCAATGTGCAAGGCTTCGTCCACGCTTAAATGCCCCTTGACCATCGACAACCCCAACACCAAGGACCCCGTGATGGCGACCAATTCGCCCATGGACGTCAAAGTCCAATTGTCGAAGCCTTGCAAGACGTCCCGCAAGGCTTCAATCGCTTTGGGGTCTTGGGCCACGGCGACGACGCCTTGGGTCGATACCAATTTTGCGCCCAGTTCTTCGTCTGCCCAATCGAGCACAGGTTGCCGGGTTTCGATTTGTTTTTTCACCAGAACTTCTTGGGTGTCTTCAGCCAGATAGCATAGAAAATCAGTTTCGCCATATTTTAACAAGCCTTCGACCAAGCCGTCGCGGACGTCCGATACCCGATCGATGGCGGTCCCGGCCAACGGCATCAAATCCATGGATTTTGGATCGATTTCGTCCCCTTGGGCCTCCCATTCTTGGGCCACGGCTTCGCACAAGGCCTGGCTTGGCATCACCAAAGGCGTGCCTTGGGGCGTTTTTACCGCGCGCCCATCCAAATGAACCGCGTACCCGCCGTCTACCTTTTCAGCCGTCGCCTTGTCATAAAATCGTTTCTTCATTTAACGTCCAAACAGGCCTTGCAAGGCATTGCCTATATTTTTCACCGCATCAACCGGATTTGATGCTTTGTTGTTTTGAGAAGGGCCGGCGCTATGCGTATGTTTTGTCAATACGGGGGTTTTACCTCCTGCCAAGACCTGAAAGCAAGGGCTCGTTTTTTGATGCGCCGCATTGGCCC
>JAESSV010000274.1 GCA_016763895.1 Magnetovibrio sp.
CATCGGAATGACCGACGATGTATTTGGTGGCGGCTTGAATGGAAATGTCGACGCCATGATCAAAAGGTTTGAAGTGGTAACCCGCCGACCACGTGTTGTCCAAAACCACCAAGGCTCCTGCTGTGTGAGCGGCCTTGGCAATTGCGGAAATGTCAGAGACCTCAAACGTGATTGAACTTGGTGTTTCCGTAAAGACAACCTTGGTGTTGGGACGGATAAGGGCTTGAATATCGGCACCAATCATGGGGTCATAATAGGTCGCCTCGACCCCATATTTTTTCAATATGGTTTTGGCAAATTTAAGGGTCGGGGTATAGCCGCCATCGGTGATCAATACATGGTCGCCAGCCTGCGTATTTGTGAGCAAAGCCACGGCAATCGCCGCCATGCCAGAGGGCAAGGCGATGGCGTGTTGGGCACCTTCCAGATCAGCTACGGCGTCTTCGAAGGCAAAGGTCGTCGGGGTGCCATAACGCCCATAATAGGTTTGGTCGAACTTGTTCTTGTCGGCCTTGTGCAAAGCTTCGACGGTGGGGAACGTCACCGTTGAGGCATGGTACACAGGCGGATTGACGATGCCGAAATTGTTTTCAGGGTCGCGTCCCGATGTGGTGAGGCGTGTGTTTGGGTGAAGTGTGTCATCATGTTTTGTCATAAGCGGTATTTTGGACCTCATTGGATCTAAATGTCAAATCGTCCGTGCTCTGTATTTTTGTTGAGTTTTTCGGCTTCGAAAACGCGCCCGTTCATGACGCCGTAAATCCCTTGGGGCAAGGTTTGTGCGGCAATGATGGCACCGCCCAAGTTAAAGGAACCATCTGATTTGCCAAGGGAATGCGGTCGCATGGCCCCCGTAAAGACAACGGTTTTGCCGGTGATGTGTTCGGCAACTTTGCGGGCGCTTTGGCCCATGGTTCCGGTGCCGTGGGTGACGACGATGGAGGTTTGTGTTGCGGCTTGAATGGCCGCAACAATGGCGGCTCGGTCCGCATCGTCAAAATCCAGGCTGTCTTTTAAAAAAAGAGTTTGTTTGTGCACAAAATCACAACGGCCTTGGGTCAATATATCGGGGATCAATGGGGTCGCATCGTTGTTGAAGTTTAGCGATTCCGTGCGTTCGTTGTGGACCTTGTCAATGGTGCCGCCCGTAATCAAAATCAAGACATCTCTCATGGCTTATTGCTCCATTATCACACGGGTTTGGGGGAAGGTCGCGGTGATAATCGTTCCCGTGCCCTTGGCACTCGTGACCTGTAACGTCCCATTATGCATTTCCATCAATCCTTTGGTCAGGGGAAGCCCCAGTCCGGTGCCTTCATGATTGCGGTTAAGGCCGCTGTCCACTTGCCCAAACATGCTCAAAGCTTCTTTCTGTTCGTCTGCGTCCATGCCTATGCCGGTATCGGATACAACGACGGACAGGCTGTCGTTTGCGTTGAGTTGAGCGGATACCGTAACCACCCCGCCAGCGGGCGTAAATTTGATGGCGTTGCTTAACAAGTTGAGAAGGATTTGGTTGATGCGGCGGTTGTCCGCTTGAATTTCAGGAAGGTCTTTGACCGTTGCGATTTGAATGCTAATGCGGCCTTCACGGGCCCGTGGCGTGACAAGACGAATGGCATTTTCTATGGATGTATTGACACAGACGGGTAATTCAACCAATTCCAAGCTGCCGGCTTCAATGGCCGAGACGTCTAAGATATCGTTGATCAGATCCAAAAGGTGCGCGCCTGAAAAATAAATATCATTGATATAATCTTTGTACTTTTCATTGTTGATGGGGCCAAAGATTTCTTCTTGAATGGTGTTGGAAAAACCAATAATTGCGTTTAAAGGGGTTCTGAGTTCATGGCTCATATTCGCCATGATATCAGATTTTGCACGACTGGCGGCATCGGCTTTTACTTTTTCTTTCAGCAACGTGGTTTGGTATGTCCTTAAATCCGCCGCCATTTTGTTGAAGTCTCTGGTGAGCTTGCCCACTTCATCATTGGAAGAGGAAGAGATTTCAAACTCATAGTTTCCATTGGCGATTTCATTGGTGGCTTTGGTTAATTTTTCCAACGGATTAGAAATCTGTCGCGCAATCCAGAAACTAATGGCAACGGCAAAAAGAAGCGTCCCGAGGGGGACAAAAATAATCAGTTGACCCAAGGTCTCCATCTTAAGATTAAAGTTTGATAGTTCCGCTTTAAAATCAACTTGAGTGTTGGACTTAAGCCGATCCAAGAGGATTTTAAGCTTGCGAGAATACGGTTCAATTTCCGTGTTGAAATACAGGAGCTTCTTGTCAAAGCTTTGCGGATTTAAGGTGTGAACATCGATAAAGCCTTGGGAGGATGCGGTGAACTGTTTTAAACGGACAATGATATCTTTTACGGCTTGAAGCTCGCCGATTTGCGTGTCGTTAATCGAATTTAAGGTCCGGCTTTTGAGAATAAGGTCTTTCCACGGCGTAATGACAATATCGATTTGTTCAATCGAATGCCTGACCACCTGAATACCATATTCAGCTTGCGTAGGCTGACCCGCAGCGGTTTCAACGAGGACTTCGCGTAAATTCGATTTTGTTCTTTGAACCCAATAGGATACGTCCGATATGGATACAATTTCCCGAACGTTATTGCGGACCTTGGTGTCGAGCTGGTGGCTAAGATCCGTTTGTTGGAACACCAAAATAAGTTCTATGGCGGCAATGAAAAAGATCAGGGTGATGAAGGACAGAATAATCTTGGATCGAATTTTCATGCGCAGGCAACCTTGGCTGAACTAACTCAAAAGTACTATACGAGCCTAAGTTAGCGTACCTTGAGCAGATAAGGCAATAAAACCATACAATTTAGAGCATTTTTTTGTCGTGAGCCGTAAAACGCAAAATTTAAAAGTCCGCTTTATTGGGCCGCTATTCAAGCCAGCTTGGGAAGGGAAGGTCTTTTGATTTTAGAAAGTCCGGATTGAAGAGCTTGGATTGGTACCGTGTGCAGTAATCGGCCAAGATCGTAACGATGGTGTGTCCCGGCCCCATTTTTTTCGCCAGATGAATGGCTCCGGCGACATTGATTCCGCTTGATCCACCAAGGCACAGGCCTTCATTTTTCAGCAAATCAAAAATAATGGGCAGGGCTTCATGGTCCGAAATTTGGAAAGCCTCATCAATGGGCGCTCCTTCTAGGTTTGCCGTGATCCGGCCTTGACCGATGCCTTCGGTGATGGACGTTCCTTCGGATTTGAATTCTCCGCTGGTGTATAGCTGTACAACGCAGCCCCCATGGGGTCGGCCAAGCCAATCACCACGTCTGGGTTCTTTTCTTTCAAGGCTAAACCAACACCCGCGATTGTCCCCCCGGTGCCGGCGGCACAAATGAAACCATCGACTTTGCCGTTGGTTTGTTGCCAAATTTCCGGGCCGGTGCCTTCGATGTGGGCTTGTCGATTGGCGATGTTGTCAAATTGGTTGGCCCAAATGGCGCCGTTGGGTTCAGTCTTGGCAAGTCCTTCTGCTTTGCGCCGTGACACATGGACATAATTGTTTTCGTTGCGGTAAGGCACGGCGGGAACTTCAATGAGTTCGGCACCACATAAACGCAAGGTGTCTTTCTTTTCTTGGGCCTGGGTTTCGGGAATGATGATTACAGATCGATAGCCCAAGGCATTGCCCACCAAAGCAAGGCCAATGCCGGTGTTGCCCGCAGTCCCTTCGACAATGACCCCACCGGGTTTTAAAAGACCTTTTTGTTCGGCGTCCCGCACGATAAACAACGCCGCCCTGTCTTTGACAGAGCCCCCCGGATTCATAAATTCGGCTTTGCCCAGAATTTCGCAACCCGTAGCCTCGCTGGCTGCGTTCAAACGGATCAGGGGGGTGTCGCCAATGGCGTCAGTAAAATCAGAGCGGACGGTCATTTTATCATTCCCGGGCATTTTATCATTCCAATGTGTAGTATAAAAATTAATGACATATTTCTTTGTTAAAACAAGATAGGCGCGGATTATAAAATAATCAAGGGGACAATATTGCCTATGGCCTCATGAGGAGGAGCAAGTTATGCCTTGCCACAAGCATATATATTATTTGTGATTACTTTAAAAACAATAGGTTAGTTTCTGGCATGTGTTTTGAATTTAATTTATCAATTGAATCAATGCGTAATGGTTAGTGAACGATAGGGAGCTCTGAAATGACGAACGGAATTAATTCTGAAACAACGCGTACCTACCAGTCAAATTCAACACCAAAAAAACAAGAACAATCAAAAGACAGTTCAATTGCAGACACGTTTTCCCAAATGTTGAACCAGTTTCGGACTCTTGGGGTCATTAATATTGAGGGTGGGGATGGTAATGACACCATCAATGCATCCGGCCTTCAGGTGAACATTAAGGGCGGATCCGGTGATGATGTGATCAACGCGGTCGCGGATCAGGCAAATCTGTACGGAAATTCCGGTAATGACGTCCTATATGGCAGCGGGGGTCAGGTGAACCTATCTGGTGGATCTGGAAATGATGTGTTGAATGGTTCCGGAGTGCAGACCAACTTGTATGGCGGATCCGGTGACGATACGTTGAACGCAGATGCCGGCCAAGCTAATATAGACGGTGGAACAGGCAACGACGTGATCAACGCCCATGCCAACCAGGCGAACGTGCAGGGAGGTGCAGGCAATGATACAATCAATGCCTCTGGCCTGCAAGCGAACGTGCAGGGAGGTGCAGGCAATGATAAAATCAATGCCTCTGGCCTGCAAGTGAACGTGCAGGGAGGTGCAGGCAATGATGAAATCAATGCCTCTGGCATGCAAGTGAACATCGATGGAGGACAAGGCGATGATGTTATCATTGCCACTGCCCTGCAGGCGAATATTTATGCTGGGAAAGGGAATGACACCCTGAATCTCGTCTCTGCTCAAACTGCGAATATCAAGTATTTAAAAGGGGATGGGCACGATACAATCAAAGGAGCTAGTCAATACAGTACCGTCAATATTGGGCCTGGGTTAACCTTTGAACAGGCAACATTCTCATCAAAAAAC
>JAESSV010000275.1 GCA_016763895.1 Magnetovibrio sp.
GGCTCAAGCTTTGGGAGAAACAGCTCCTTTGTTAATGATCGGCATGGTCGCCTTTATCGTGGACGTGCCAACCAGCATTATGGATTCAGCAACCGCATTGCCGGTACAAATTTTTCTATGGGCGGATGCGCCAGAACGCGCATTTTCAGAACGCACCGCAGCCGCGATTATCGTGCTGTTGGTTTTTTTAGTAATAATGAACCTTGGCGCCGCAATCTTGCGTCGGGTGTTTGAACGACGTTGGTAAGGAATGCATACGGTGGACAGCCAAACGCAAAAAGTAAAAGTCAGAGGCGTAAATGTTTTTTATGGGGATAAGAAAGCCTTAGACAATATTAATCTAGACATACCCGAACGCCAGGTTACATCATTGATCGGGCCATCCGGTTGCGGAAAATCTACGTTTTTGCGATGCTTAAATCGCATGAATGACGTGGTAGATGGATGCCGGGTCGAAGGCGATATTTTATTGGATGGTGAAGATATTTACGCCAAGGGCGTCGATGTTGTGCACCTGAGGTCGCGGGTTGGGATCGTGTTTCAAAAACCCAATCCATTCCCCAAATCCATTTATGACAATGTTGCTTATGGGCCTAAGATCCATGGGTTAGCGGATACCCGAGACGAAATCGATGCAATCGTAACCGATAGTTTGCTCAAAGCAGGCTTGCTGTCGGAAGTGCGCGATCGTCTCGATGCTCCGGGCACCAGTCTGTCGGGTGGACAACAACAACGATTATGCATTGCCCGCGCCATTGCGGTTCAACCCGAAGTCATCCTCATGGATGAGCCATGTTCGGCGCTTGATCCAATTGCCACGGCTTGCATCGAAGAATTGATTGATGAATTGAGTGCTAATTATACCATTGTAATGGTGACGCACTCTATGCAACAAGCTGCACGCGTATCGCAAAAAACGGCTTTCTTCCATATGGGAGAACTGGTCGAACAGGGCGATACAGAAGAAATTTTCACGCGCCCACAGGATGAACGCACTCAAGCTTACATCACCGGGCGCATCGGTTAGTAAAGGATAACGAGCGATGGAATCAGAGCACATCGTAAAGTCATTTGACGATGACTTGAGCCGTCTCGATGCAATCATTGCGGAGATGGGCGGGTTGGTTGAACGCCAACTGGCCAGCGTAATGACAGCATTGGTGACGAGAGATATCGTCATGGCACAACAAGTCATTGATGATGATAAACGCGTTGATGAGTTGGAAAGCGAAATAGACCACTTGACCATGACCGTGTTGGCTTTGCGCCAACCCATGGCAGACGATTTGCGTGCGGTTATTGTTGTGTTAAAAATGGCAGCAAATTTAGAACGCATTGGCGATTATGCCAAAAATATCGCAAAACGTATTTTCATATTGGCCGAAATGGAAACGGTCGGAAATACAGCAGAAAGCGTGCAACGTATGGCAGGCTTGGTTCAGGCCATGATCAAAAATGTTTTGGATGCTTATGGCACCCTCGACATTAACAAGGCCGATGCTGTCCGTCTGCGGGATGA
Source organism: Magnetovibrio sp. (assembly GCA_016763895.1). Lineage (GTDB taxonomy): Bacteria > Pseudomonadota > Alphaproteobacteria > Rhodospirillales > Magnetovibrionaceae > JANLGW01. The sequence continues at coordinate 1,520 of JAESSV010000275.1, forward strand.
AGAAGTCGATCGCATTCACACCAGCCTATTTCGTGAATTGCTCACCTATATGATGGAAGACCCACACCGGATTACGGCGTGTACACACCTTTTGTTTGTTTCAAAAAACATCGAACGCATCGGTGATCATGTGACGTCTATTGCCGAATACATACATTTCTTGGTGTCGGGAGAAATGCCCGAAGACGAACGTCCTAAATGTGACATGTCTAGTCAGACTTCCGTTGAATGAACTGGGGTAAATTATGGAACACACGGTACTGATTGTCGAAGACGAACCTGCACAAGCGGAAGTCCTGTCGTACAATTTGGAATCGGCTGGGTTTCGCATCATGATTGCCGTCAACGGTGAAGAAGGCTTGTTGCTGGCTCAAAAAAATGTGCCCGATGCGATTATCCTAGATTGGATGCTGCCCGGATTAAGTGGCATCGAAGTGTGCCGTAAGTTACGCGCAGACCCCGCAACGCGAGATATTCCCATCTTGATGTTGACCGCCCGTGGGGAAGAAGAAGACCGGGTTCGGGGGATCGAAACGGGTGCCGATGATTATGTGTTGAAACCATATAGTCCCCGTGAAGTGATGGCCCGCATCAAAGGCCTGTTACGGCGGGCCAACCCTAGCTTGGTTGCCGAAACCTTGGACTATTGCGACATTTCCATGGATTTTGTTCAACACAAGGTCAGCCGGGCGGGGCAAGGGATCCATTTGGGCCCGATCGAATATAAATTGTTAAAAACGCTGCTGGAAAAACCGGGCCGGGTTTTTTCCAGAGACCGCCTGTTGGATTTGGTTTGGGGCCGTGAAGTCTATGTAGAAGACCGCACCGTCGACGTTCACATTCGCCGCCTGCGCAAAGCCTTAAATGTGGGCAATGGAAAAGATATGATCCGCACCGTCCGGGGCGAGGGTTATGCCATCGATAATGATAAATGAGTGCGGGTCTAACGGCCTGTCGGCATCCAATCCCTGATGCCTAATATGCTTTTGTAAAACCATAAAAATACCTTATACATGCTATGCATTTGGCAATACGGCCCGTATCTCCGCTGTTTTTAGAACGGTAATTGCGGTGCCGTTTGAGCGGCCGCGTTTTTTCCCCCCCCCCAGCCCTTGGCTGTGATCATCGTCATGGCACGGCACGTTTGGATCGTGCAAGATTAAGGGTGGAAGAAAACATTGACTCGTTAGCGATCGTTAACAACTCATGTAAACAGTCGTTATCGCCGGAGCATATAGATATGGCCCGCAAGGCAGATACACAAGAATTTGGACGCAAGAGAGGCTTTGATGGAACATTGTCTTTTGCCGAAACCTTGTTGTCTGGAAAAGCCTTGCCGCCAAAAATTCACAAATATACGACAGCCCTAAAGCCTCGCCCCAAGGCCTGTTTTGGCACCAAAGGTCTTCGCCCACGTCTTCAAAGTTATGAAGCCATCGAAGTTTCGTCTCGAAAGGGCTGGAAGTTTTGGCTTTAGCGTTCCATAAAATCCCCGTTCCCACATGGGGGGGGGCGTCGGTATTGGACCGATGTGCGCATTCAAAGTGGTTGGCGGGTCCAACGCCGTGTGGGGTCGAACCGTTGCCGTTTGCTCGATCCCTTAGATATTCAACGACAGGTCGGGACTGAACGGTCGTTATTGCACGCCATGACGCAAAAAATTGACCAAGGGATCATTCCCAGGACGCCTTCTCATGCGGTGGTGTTGATCCATGGCTTGGGTCGGTCCAATCATAGCCTATCTGCATTGGCCAAGGCTTTTCGCAACAACGGATATGCGGTTATTGATTTCAATTATGCCAGTTGCCAAGGCACCATTGACGTTCATGCCAAAGCCTTGGCGGGACTTTTGAATGAGGCCGGTGGCATCACCAAAGTCGATTTTGTCACGCACTCGCTGGGCGCGATTGTTTTGCGTCATGCCTTAAATCAAAAAGACGATTGGCAACACCACATGGAATTGGGGCGGGCGGTTTTTTTGGCGCCGCCCAACCAAGGCAGTGCCGTGGCAAGGATGTTAACGGGGTATAAAATAATGGATGTTGTGCTCGGACCAACGCTCAAGCAATTGGCGGATCCAAAACTTGGCGAAAAAAATCCCATGCCGATTCCCTTCGCCACCATCACCGGAACCGTAAATTGGTTGCCGTTTTTAACCGGGATGAATGATGGCTTGGTGCGGGAAGAAGAAACCCAGCTTAAAGGTGAGGTCAAACACATCATATTGAAAGTGTCGCATGCTTTTTGCATGAATGATAAAAATGTAATTGCCGAGACGTTAAAGTTTTTGGCGCCTGGGGCAGGGAAAGTTTAACAATGAAAACATTGCGTTTGTTGAAAAGCCGTCAATTTTTGCCGTTGTTTCTGACCCAATTTTTAGGCGCCGCAAATGACAACTTGTTCAAAAGCGCGTTGGTGATGTTGATCACGTTCGACTTGGCGGACAAGGCGGGGTTAGACGGGCCCTTGATGGTGACCGCTGCGGCGGGTATTTTTATTGCACCGTTCTTTTTGTTCAGCGCCACGGCGGGCCAATTGGCGGACCGTTTTGACAAGGCGGTGTTGGCGCGGATAACAAAAGCCTGCGAAGTCTTTATCATGTTGGGGGCTGCTTTTGCCTTTGCCCAATCAAACCCGTTTGTGTTGATGAGCGTGTTGTTTTTGATGGGCACTCAATCGGCGTTATTTGGGCCTATAAAATATTCCATCTTGCCCCAGCACCTTAAAAAAGAAGACCTGATCTCGGCCAATGCCTTGATTGAATCTGGAACTTTTTTAGCCATCTTGGTGGGCACCATCGCGGGGGGCTTGTTGATCTTACAAGACGGCGGGTTGGCTCTGGTTTCAAGTCTGGTGATCGGACTTGCCGTCATCGGTTTGGGGGCAAGTTTGTTTATTCCGCCGGCCAAGGCTTTAAGCGATCAGGTGCGTATCAACCCAAATATTGCGGCGGCCACTTGGCACATGTTGCGTCACGCGACAAAACGTCGAGACGTGTTTTTGTCGATCCTCGGCATTTCATGGTTTTGGTTGGTGGGCGCAACCTTCCTCAGCCAATTTCCAGCCTTTGCCAAGACTGTTTTGGGCGGAGACGAAAATATCGTCACGTTGTTTTTGGTGACCTTCTCGATGGGGATTGGGGTGGGGTCCATGTTGTGCTCGAAGCTTTTAAAGGGTGAAGTTTCTGCGAAATATGTGCCCTTTGCCGCGCTCTTAATGACGCTGTTTATGGTTGATTTGTATTTGGTCAGCTCGCAAATGACCGTGGTCCAAGACCTGACCCTTGGTTTATTTTTATCGAATCCTTTGGCGCTTAGGATCTTGTTCGATTTATTGATGGTGGCAATCTCGGGCGGGTTGTTCATTGTTCCGCTTTACGCCATTTTACAAAGCCGGGGTGACGAAGCCCATCGGGCTCGCGATATTGCGGCGAACAATATTTTTAATGCCTTGTTTATGGTCGCAAGCGCCATCGCCATCGCCGCGTTGTTGTTTGGCGGCATGACCATTCCGGGGGTCTTTTTAACCGTGGCCATCGCCAATGCAGGCGTGGCTCTGTACATTTGCAAACTGTTGCCAGATGAATTGGTAAAGGCGCTTTTGCGGTGGACGTTCAAGACCTTGTTTCGGGCTGAAATCAAAGGCTTGGAACATTGGGAAAAAGTGGGCAACAAAGCGGTTATCGTCGTGAACCATGTGTCCTTTTTGGACCCTGCGTTGTTGGCGGCTTTTTTGCCGGAAAAAACCATGTTTGCCGTGAACTCGCATGTTGCAACCAAATGGTGGGCCAAACCTTTTTTAAGTCTTGTGGATGCCTTTCCCATGGACCCCACCAAACCCTTGTCCACCAAGGCGTTGATTAAGGACGTCGACGCAGGGCGCAAACGCGTGATTTTCCCCGAAGGCCGCATTACGGTGACGGGCGGTTTGATGAAGGTGTACGAAGGCCCCGCCATGATCGCTGACAAAGCCGATGCCGACATCTTGCCGATCCGCATTGATGGTGCACAATTTACATACTTTTCCCGGCTTAAAGGCACGGCCCGTCAACGTTGGTTTCCCAAAATTACGTTGACCATTTTGCCCCCCCGGCGCTTGACCGTGAACGAAGACTTCAAGGGCAGCCGCCGTCGGGCGCAAGCGGGGCTAGAGCTTTATGACATCATGAGCGATTTGATTTTTGAATCTCGGCGCCAACGCCAAACGTTGTTTGAAGCCTTGTTAGACGCCAAAGACATCTATGGTGCAAACACCCCCGTGTTGGAAGACATCAAACGCTCGCCGCTAAGTTATGCTCAAACCATTACGGCCGCCGTAGCCTTGGGCAGATCTTTGGTGCCGTTCTGTGAAAAAGCGGAAAGTGTTGCCGTGCTGTTGCCCAATTGCGTTGCTGGAGCCGTCACGTTTTTTGCCCTGCAAGCGACCGGGCGCGTTCCCGCCATGCTGAATTTTTCGGCCGGGACGGGCAATATGATTTCAGCCCTTGAAACGTGCCAAGCCAAGGTCGTTTTGACGTCCAGATCCTTTGTCCAAGCCGGTGAATTACAAGACACCATTGAAGCGTTAAGCGATCACGCCAAAATCATTTGGTTAGAAGATGTCAAGGCGGGCATGAGCTTGTTTGGCAAAATTGGCTCGGCCGTGATCGCAAAGTTTTTTGCCCAAAGCTGGCACCAAGGTTTCGTCCACGATCCCGATACTGCGGCGGCGGTGTTGTTTACATCCGGGTCCGAAGGCACCCCCAAAGGCGTGGTGTTGAGCCACAATAATTTGCTGTCCAATCAGTACCAACTGACCGCGCGCATTGATTTTAATCCATCCGATACCGTGTTCAATGCCTTGCCCATTTTCCATTCTTATGGATTAACCAGCGGCATGTTGTTGCCGACGCTGGCGGGGGTGCGAACATTTTTGTATCCGTCGCCTTTGCATTACCGCATCGTGCCCGAACTGGTTTACGACACCAACGCAACGGTTATGTTTGGCACCGACACGTTCTTGGCGGGCTATGCGCGGGCTGCGCATGCCTATGATTTTTTCAAGGTGCGGTACGTGTGTGCCGGGGCCGAAAAAGTACGCCCTGAGACCCGCCAGGCTTTTGCGGATAAATTTGGCTTGCGCATTTTAGAAGGCTATGGGGCCACGGAAACGGCCCCGGTGTTGTCTTTTAACACGCCCATGCATTTTAAAATTGGCACGGTGGGGCGCTTGTTGCCCGGCATTCGCCATAAACTAAAACCCGTCGAAGGCATCGAAGATGCGGGCCGCTTGGTGGTCAAAGGCCCCAACGTCATGATGGGGTATTATTTGGCCGACCATCCCGGCGTGTTGGTGCCGCCGCAGGACGGTTGGTACGACACGGGCGATATCGTTTCAATAGACGAACGTGGCTTCATCACCATCAAGGGCCGCGCCAAACGTTTTGCAAAAATTGCCGGCGAAATGGTCTCGCTGGGTCAAGTGGAAAACCTTGCCGATACGGCCTGGCCCAACGCACGACACGCCGCGATCATTGTTCCCGATCCCAAAAAAGGCGAACAGGTGATTTTGGTCAGCGAGGCCCAAAATGCCACCCGAGAAGCCTTGTCAAAAGCCGCCAAAGAAAAAGGCATCGCCACGATCATGGTCCCCAAAACCGTCCTGACCGTTGCCGAAATACCCTTGTTGGGGTCTGGAAAAATCAACTACCCAGCCGTCGAAGCCCTTGTGAAGGCTGAAATTGAACGTGTATAAGTTTCAATATATACACTTTTAATTTCGGACATATACCCGTACACTGCACGTTCAGGTGGTTTAAAGGTAAAAACGGATGAAAACGTGTTTGAAATCTGGGTGCGACATTGATGTCGAGTTGACGGAACGTCGATGCCCGGCATGTGATACGGATCAAGGTTACCAGAACGTTCGCCGTGCTAGATCTGAGCACTCACATTTGCAAGACTTTTACGATGATGCGGTAAAGCAAACACAAGGCGTTGAAGTCCAGGTTCAAAAATTTGAACACGACCTAAAAGCCAGCCATGTGGTCGTGAATATGGATGCGCGATTGTTGGAAAGTATGCTTCAAGATAAAAATGTTATGTACATGACTTATTATGACCGACCCTTTGACACCGATCATGGTCCAGATAATGATATTGACGAATGCGAACGGGTTTATATTGACAAGCTGGTGTTTGGTTTAGATGGCCGAAATATTCGATTTGGAGCCCTTTCTTTAGACGGACGTGGATTGACGTCGTATGGCGCATTTTCTGTGACTTTAAACGAAAATATGATTGAAGAA
>JAESSV010000276.1 GCA_016763895.1 Magnetovibrio sp.
ATCGCTTTGTCGTTGATGAACTGAAAGGCCTGGGCGCCATATTTGTCAAAGAACTTGACGAAATTCCCGAAGGTGGACACACCATTTTTTCAGCCCACGGCGTGGCCAGCATGGTCGAAGAAGAAGCCCAGCGGCGGAACTTACCCTATATCGACGCGGCCTGCCCTTTGGTCACAAAAGTCCATCGCCAAGGCCAAAACCATGCCGATAAAGGGCGTGACGTGGTGTTAATCGGCCACGAAGGCCACCCCGAAGTGGTGGGAACCTTGGGCCGCATAAAAGGCACCACGCATTTGGTTGGCAATGTCATGGATGTGCAAAGTCTAAAGGTTGCAGACCCAGATCAGCTGTCTTATATCACGCAAACGACCCTAAGCGTGGACGACACCCGCGACATTATCCAGGCTTTGCAAGATCGTTTCCCCAAAATCGAAGGCCCAGCCCTTAAAGACATTTGTTACGCCACCCAAAACCGCCAACAAGCGGTTCGAGATTTGGCGGAACAAGAACACGTCGGCTTGCTTTTGGTGATCGGCGGAAAAAACAGCTCGAATTCAAATCGCCTGCGCGAAATCGGCACGGACTGTTCCATTCCCAGCTACCTGATTGACGATGCCAACGGCTTTGATTCCGCATGGTTAGAAGGTGTCCACACGGTCGGCATTACCGCCGGGGCCTCGGCCCCCGAAGTCTTAGTCCAAGGCGTCCTGGACCGTTTAAACGCATTGCGAGACACAAAGATCGAAGTGCTGTCGGGTATCGAAGAAAGCATGCATTTCCACCTGCCGAAAGCGTTGCGCAATTGACTCGGGTTTCAAAGTTAGCTGTTGTTCGCAATTAAGGCATCAAGCAAAGAGATCACTTCTACGGAAGCCTTGTCCATTTCTTCAAACAAACGTTCCGCTTCTTCTGGGTTGCCTTGGTTGTAAGCGCGCGCGGCATCTTTTCCAAACTTATGGACCCGGCTGTGTGGTTCGACTAAGGCCTTGAATTTAGGGTCACTTTTTATTTTTATATCCGTAATCTGATCGTACCATTTGCCAAGCCGACATTGGTGATGGTCGGCCAATTCATTTTCTTGCAAATTATTCAAGCCGACAAACATTTCAGCAAGTTTCTTTTTCCAAATAAAGTGGTCTGATTTCGCCCGATAAAGCACATAATTGGGAATTTGGATGTTTTCAAGTTTTATAAATTGCTGTTCGATTAAAGATTCTGTTGCCCCAACCGAGGCTATGGTTCTTTCCGTACGATCTTTGTTATGTCTGGACAAAGACGCAACGTTCGCAATTCCGGTCCCAATTTCTTGAACGGCTTTTGTTTGTTCGGACAGCATATAGGAAATGTCTTCCATCCGGGTCGACACATCGGAAACGTCGTTGCTGATTCCGTGAATGCCTTCCTTGGTTGTGAAAACGGCATCTTTCCCACTTTCAACGGCTTTCAACGCAGACGATACTGACGTTAGAAAACCTTTGATTTCACTTGTTAAGACGTTAATGCGGGTGCGAATGTCTTCGGTTGCCCGCGACGTTTGATTGGCAAGGGCTTTGACTTCACCCGCAACCACCGCAAAACCTTTGCCGTGTTCACCGGCGCGGGCGGCTTCGATGGTCGCGTTCAAGGCCAAAAGGTTTGTTTGCTTCGCAATGGCGTCAATGCTTTCCAAAATCCCCGCAATTTGATTGGCCGCGTCCGTTAGCGTTTGTGTGCGGTCGCTGACATTGCCAACAACTTCGGTAATGCTGTCCATGTGACGCACAATGGTGTCGACACTTTCCACGCCTTGCAAGGCCGCATTATTAGAAGACGACGCCAGTTGAGTTGCTGTGGTGCTTGCATCTGTGATCTGGCCGATTGACGCTGTTAATTCTTCAACCGCTGCCGCCATGGTTTGGGTGCGGGCATCCGTTTCCACAAGATTACTCGACATTTGCGCAACGGCTGTCATGGCGTCGCTGGCGTTCATGGAAAAACTGACCGTATGGTCAAGGCTTTGCTTAGAATCGGTAGACAGATGTTGGCCCAATTCTCGAACAGCCTGTGACAACGGATCATCATCCGTCGGCAAATTCGAAAAATCACCTTTTATTATGGAATTCAGGGCCGTAACGATTAAATTTTGATCAGACATGGGGGAGCGTCCTTTGGGCAATGGTGGGGGAATTAGCAGTGTAAAGAGATGCTATATTCCATTTTTCTAAGCTATATATACACTTAAAATTTGTCAATTAAAGGGCTATTTTAAAGTCTACCCCCTTTGGTGTGTCTGCCTCCTATATGGGCAACAATTGGGGGACAGCAAACAAAATATGTTCGGTGTGAAAGAAACCTAGGCCAACACCGCTTGGGCGGCTTTGCGTCCGGAACGCACGGCGCCTTCGATGGTGGCGGGCAGGCCTGTGTTGGTCCAGTCCCCGGCTAAGATTAAGTTTTCAAGGGCAGTTTCAGGATTTGCGCGCAACGCTAAGGATTCTGGGCTTTGGGCAAAGGTTGCCCGGCGTTCTTTAATCACGCGAAAGGCCGGAACGTCGGATGTCTTCAAGCCTAAAACACGGACCACATCCGGCCACAATGTTTTGGCAATAAAGGCGGAATCTTTGCTTATCCAATCATCCGCCGCGCTCATGGTGACCGAAGCAATGTGGCCGCGCGTAAACACCCATTGTACGGGCGACCCCACCAAACCCTTTAAGCCCGTTTCGTGTTCTTCATCCAAACGATAATGCACGTTCAAAATAGCGTGGGTGTTTTCAGGCGGGCTTAGGCCTTCTATAAGTGTTCCCACAACAAAGTGTGGCACCGCTAATACAACCAAATCATGGGGCTTTACAACCTGTATACCCTGCGAAAATTTCAAGCTTGTCACGCGACCACCTTGAACCTCAATCGCTTGTACACGTTGACCAAACTGAACCTTGGTTCCGGATTTTTTTAGAACGGCCAAGGCGGGTTCAACCAAAGCGTCCCCCAGTCCATTTTTGGTGAGCAAGGGTTTTGCCGCGTGCCCACCCAACAACACGGTTTCTTCAAACACCGCCCACAACAATTCAGCAGCAGCCTCTTGTGGATTGGCGTTGAGAATACCTATGCACAACGGTTCCCAAAAGCTGCGGAAATGAGCGGCATGGATATCTAAACATTCGGCCACCGTTTTGCCCTTGGATGCCTTTAAAGCCAATACGTCTTTTAACAACGCCAAAGGTCCAGCCGCAGGCGGGCGACGATTGGCATCGAACATCCAAGCCAACAAAGCCAGCTTGCCGCGTTTTGCCCCCAAATCGATGCTCCACTTGTGACCATCTTGGACATCCAAAAAATCGAATTTCGCGCGGTCCAAGGCAAACACATTTTGGGTGGCCCCGATTATATCCAGATAAGCCATGATATCGGTATTGCCGCTCATCATCAGATGCGCACCGTTGTCGATGACGGCGTCCAGACCCTCATCATAAAAACTGCGGCACCGTCCGCCCGCGTGGGGGGACGCTTCATAAACCTGAACATCGCGCCCGGCTTTACAC
>JAESSV010000277.1 GCA_016763895.1 Magnetovibrio sp.
AAAAGAATGCCCATCGCCACGGGAATGCCCAAAACGTTATAGCCAAAAGCCCCAATTAGGTTTTGCCGAACATTGCGCATGGTCGCCCGGCTGATTTCAATAGCGGTTGCGACACCTTGCAGGCCCCCGGTGATCAAGGTTATGTCGGCGGCTTCGATGGCCACGTCCGTGCCGCTGCCGATCGCAATACCAACGTCGGCAATCGCCAACGCAGGGGCGTCGTTTATGCCGTCTCCGACCATTGCAACGATGGCGCCTTCTTTTTGCAGGCTTTTGATTTTTTCCGCCTTGTCTTCGGGAAGAACTTGAGCAAACACTTGGTCAACACCGACTTCTTTTGCAATCGCTTCGGCCGTTTGTTGTTGGTCTCCCGTGAGCATCACCACCTTAAGCCCCATGGCGTGGAACCGGTCAATGGCCGCTTTTGAATCTGGTTTGATGGTATCTGCGATCGCCATGACACCGGCGGGCAAGCCTTCTATACCAATCATCACAGGCGTTTTTCCCTGCGGCGAAAAAATATCCGCAATGTCTTCGAGCCCTTGAGCTTCAATGTCATTTTCGGACAGATATTTTGAGGTGCCAATGAGAACTTTCACACCCTCTACCGTGCCCGATATTCCATGACCAGAATGAGATTTGACATCCATAGCTTCCAGCAAATCAAGATTTCGATCCTTGGCTTCTTTGATAAGAGCCTCACCCAAAGGATGTTCTGAATATTGTTCCAAAGATGCGGCCAACAAAAGGACCCGTTCATCTTCAAAGTCGGGCATGACCGTTATATCCGTGAGGGAAGGCTCGCCCTTGGTCACGGTCCCGGTCTTGTCCAACACCACCACATCAATTTTTTCAGCCGTTTGTAAAGCATCCCCGGAACGGATTAATATCCCGTTTTCAGCGCCCTTCCCTATGCCGACCATCAACGACGTCGGGGTCGCAAGACCCAAGGCGCATGGGCACGCAATGACCAACGTGGTCACGAATGCGATGGTCGCATAGATCAAGTGAGGCTCTGGCCCAAAGTCATACCAAACGACAAACGCGATAATTGCCAAAATCATCACCGTTGGCACAAAATAACCAGAGGTTTGATCAACAATGCGCTGGATGGGGGCTTTGGACCCTTGCGCATCTTGTACCAAGCGAATGATGTTGGCTAAAGCGGTGTCCTTGCCAATTTTTGTGGCCGTAAGTTGAAAACTTCCCGATTTATTTAAAGTGGCTCCGATCACTTCATCGCCAACGGATTTGGCAACGGGCAAGGCTTCTCCGGTGATCATGGATTCATCGATGTTGCTGGTGCCGTTTTTCACGACACCATCGACCGGGATTTTTTCGCCGGGACGCACCAAAACGACATCCCCAACCGAAACATCTTCGACATCAACTTCAACGATGTCCCCACCTTGAACAATACGCGCGGTTTTGGCTTGTATGCCCATCAATTTTCGGATGGCTTCGGATGTTTTTCCACGAGCTTTGCTTTCCATAGCCGATCCTAAAAGGACCAGAGCGATGACCACGGTTACGACATCCCAAAAAGGTTCCACGGCGACGCCTTGTGGAAACACGCCCGGCATGCTGACGACCGCGATCGAATAGGCATAAGCCGCCGACACGCCCAAGGCAATCAATGTATGCATGTTGGCAGAACGGTGCTTTAAGGCCGCCCACATGCCCGTATAAAAATGTCCGCCACACCACACCAAAACGGGTAACGTCAAGATGCCCATCACGCCCCATACCATGCGTTGCGTATTGTCTTGGGCAAGCAGCATATCCGATAACCCAGGAACCATTTGTGGATACATGAGGATAACGTTGGGTATGGATACAAAAGCCGCGAGCATGAACTTATTTATCATAAGTTTGTATTCGCGATCCCGTTCGGCTTCGTCTTTTTGTGCGGCATCCTCGACGTTTTCAGACATTTCGGTGGCCTGATAGCCGACTTGGGCTACGGCGTTTTTAAGGGTTTTGATGTTGGTCTGATTGGAGTCATATGAGATCTTAGCCGTCGCATTCGCAAAATTAACACTTGCGGAATGAACGCCAACAACCGTTTTAAATTGTGCTTCCAGTGTTGCCACGCAAGAGGCGCAATTCATCCCCTTGATCACAAGTTGTACGGTTGCATGAGAAGAAAGTTCTGGCTCTTCGTGTAAATGAGTATGTGCTGACATGATTAACCTCGCCCTTCAATATCTAACCCCTAGATTAGACAAGGTTTAGGTGTCAGGAGTATGTCGCAGGATCTATATTTCGTAACAACTCTTGTCTCGGGCCAAGGTCGCCACACTTTGTTACATCTTTATTGTGCAAATATAATTCCACCATTTATACTGAGCCTTATGAAATCAGAACCGCACATCCTTATTGTCGATGACAACCGAGAAATTCAGGAACTTGTTTCTCGTTTTTTGAACAAAGAAGGATATCGCACGTCGACGGCTGGTGATGGTAAGGTCATGCGCAAGGTGCTCAAGGATGGAAATATTGATCTGATTATTCTTGACGTCATGTTACCCGGCGAAGACGGCCTTTCGTTGTGTCGTGAATTGCGTGTTGAATCAAACATACCCATCATCATGTTGACCGCTAAAGGCGAAGAAATTGATCGTATCGTGGGCCTGGAAATGGGGGCCGATGATTATGTTGCAAAACCTTTTAGTGCGCGCGAACTTGTGGCCCGGATGAAAGCCGTGTTGCGCCGAACGCAAATGGTCACAAAAGATGATGATCTTTCTACGTACTATAATTTTTTGGGTTGGACGTTAAACACCACCAAGCGAGAATTGCTGTCCAGCGATGACATCGTGGTGTCTTTAAGTACGGGGGAATACAATCTTTTGATCGTTTTTTTGGATCGCCCCAAACATGTCTTAAATCGCAACCAACTTTTGGATCTGACCCGAGGACGAGCGTATGATGCATTCGATCGCAGCATAGATACCCAAGTGAGCCGATTGCGGCGCAAGATTGAAGAAGACCCCAAAAAACCGGCCCTTATTAAAACGGTTTGGGGCGGAGGATATATCTTTACACCAGACGTCACATCATCATGAAAAAGTTCTTGCCCAAAACCTTAACCAGCCAGACCATTTTGGTTTTGTTCATTGGGTTAACCTTTTCCCACCTGATCAGCATGGCAATTTATTCATCGGACCGGGCCGAAGCTTTAACGCAAATGGGCGGGCAAGATACCGCCCACCACCTGTCCAACATTGCAAGGCTGATCAACCAAACGCCAACGGATCAACGTTCGGCGGTTGTGTCTTCGATCAATGAACCAGGGTTTAACGTGTGGACGAGCGATGAAAGTCCACTGATGCATGACTTGTCGCCCAGCCCGGACATTCATTATTTAAGAGCCTATTTAGCCAAGCATTTAAGTGCGACCGAACAGCCCTTAATTCATATTCGTGTGCATAAATCCACCCAAGAAAGACCCAACGACAACGCTTCTGATTCCTATATGAATTGGCTTCAAAGCGTGGCTGGCATTAGAATTTTAAATGTTTCTCTTCGCCTTGATGATCCAAAATTGGCTGGACCATGGCTCAATTTCAAGATTCAACTTCCGCAATCGAACTTTTTTTGGTCCGGGACGTCTTTGTTATCCATGCTGTCCATGAGCTTTGCGGTCATATTACTTTCCTTGTGGGTCGTCCACCGCTTAACCGTTCCGCTGCGCGCGTTTTCTCATGCGGCGACACGGCTGGGCAAAGACGTTGATGCGCCGCCCCTAGCGGAACAAGGACCCTTGGAAATTCAAGAATCAGCGATTGCTTTCAATAAAATGCAAGAGCGCTTGAAACGTATGATCAAGAACCGCACCCAGATGCTGGCGGCAATTTCTCATGACCTGAGAACGCCGATTACGCTGCTGCGATTACGCTCAGAACTGGTCGAAAACGAGGAAGAACGGAACAAAATGCTCGCCACCTTGGATGACATGGAAAAAATGATTGCATCCACCATGAACTTTGCGCGTGAAGATGCCAAAACGGAAGAATACCGCAAGGTTGATCTTACCGCCTTGGTGGCATCGATTTGCGATGATATGTCCGATGCGGGACGCGCGGTGACCTTTGAAGAGCCCGAAAAATATCTTTACACTTGCCGCTCGCTGTCGTTGCGCCGGGCCATCATAAACCTTATCGATAATGCTCTTAAGTTTGGCGACACGGCGCGGGTGTCTATGACCCATGACGATAAGTTCATCACAATTTCTGTCGAAGACCAAGGCCCCGGCATTGATGAAGACAAACTAGATGACGTCTTTCAACCTTTTTTCCGGTGTGAACGTTCTCGCAACCTTGAAACGGGCGGCACCGGTTTGGGGTTGAGCATTGTGCAAAGTGTCGCCCATGCCCACGGTGGTCATGTTGTGCTGTCTAATCTTGACCAACATGGTCTTAGAGCTGAATTACAATTGCCTGCGTGAGGTTCTGTTTTTGTGACTTATATCCGTGGGTTGACACAATTCGTCACAAAAAAAGTTGTTTTTGACAAACTTGAGAAACACCCCTTCTTTATCATCTTGGTTCAAAATCATCCCGAACAAAACATTCAAGAAGGACTACGTATATGAAAATATTATCTGTATTTAGCACAACAACTCTTTTTATTGGCCTTTCCATGGGTATGGCTCAGGCCGCAGAAAATATGAAAATGGGCAATTCCATGAAAATGGAAGAAGAAAAGCTCACATATGGTGAACCTGGGATAGCATCAGAAGTCGACCGCACCATCACGGTCAACTTAGAAGATATCGCCTATGATCTTAAGAAACTGGACATTAAGAATGGCGAAACAATCCGTTTTAAGATCGTCAACAAAGACGAAACTGAACATGAATTCACGTTAGGAACAGCGGAAAGTCAAGCTGCAGACCGGATTAAAATGGCCAAGCAAGCCGATGCGGGAGAATCCATGGCAATGACGGAACCAAACTCCGTGTCCGTCGGCGAGCTTGAAACAAAGGAACTTATTTGGAAATTTGCGGGGCCAGAAACAATCGAATTTGCCTGCAATGTCCCCGGTCACTACGAGGCCGGCATGAGCGGTGTGATCACCATTCTTAAATAACCGTTACCGCGTTTTCTTCATCAATGACCATTAATTTGATCGATAAATGGGTTGGGCCTGATGATGGGCCCAACCCATTATTTTTAAAGGGGTCCCAATGATATTGGCCCATCCTTTGTCGAGCCCTATCCCTTAGACAGATCGGTTTGGTCCGTGGCACCATAATACCGCCATTCGATGGACAACGCCCAAAATGCGATCAACACGCCGAGGATCGTAATATAGAGGCGTACGGGTTCGTAATAGGTGAGCAGAAGTTCGCTCCCGAAAAGAACCAGCAGTATTTTATTGCAAACCGGACACGCTATGCCGAAAAATCCAATCACACCACCAACACTCGCGGTGGTGTTGGAACAAAAAGGACGGCGGATCACAACATACAGACCGCTCAGAACCGATAACAAAATTAACAGGCCAACCTCCCATTCTCCAACCGCTGTCATGCGACCGAAAAATGGATTGTCCCACAACGCTGTCACGGTCCCCATCGCGACAAACATAACGATGGACATGATAACGCCCGCCAATAGTCGCTTTCTGGTTATTTGCTCAACAATGGTTCTGATAATTATCACGTGTTCCCGCCTTAAATGTCCGTCCTTCAAGGGATCGATTACATATGACGCGTGAGCAAAATTCAACCCTTTCATCTTAGGGCACGCCTCGATGGGTCCGTATTCTTATTATGGCCTTGATTTATGCGGGCATACGCGCAGGCGGTCACTGTTGGGAGCCCTTTGCCCTTTACCCGTGAGCCCTTTACCCGTGAGTCCTTTACCCGTGAGCCCTTTACCTGTGAGCCCTTTGCCCGTGAGCCCCTAACGCCGGATTATATGGCTGTAATCGGGAATAAAATAGCATAAGCCCCGAACGGGATACCATAAGGGAGGGCAAGCGCCTTTGGCGCTGGGGGTGATTTGTGTAACACAGCGGTTAAGGTAAATTTGGAGGCAACACTGACCGTTGCGCTTTTCTTGACACACCCCACCACCACCAATGCTGACTCCTCCGCCAAAGTTCATCACGTCTTTGACAAAGGCCGTACCGTTGGTGCCGATTTTGGTGTTGGCGCTACCCAAACCACCTTGGGTTAAAACCGTCCCGTTCACATAGGCGGAACCGCTGCGTCCCCCAGATGAAGTGCCGATTTGCGTCTGAGCACGGCCCATACCCGGAGCCACGGTAATCACATTGCCCTTAATATGAGCGGTCGCATTTCCGGAACCGTTGGCAATACCGATCTGCGCAGTGGCCCGCCCAACCCCACTGGCACGGGTCACGACACTTCCTTTAACCGACGCGTTTGCATGAGATCGTTTGCCACGTGCAACGCCAATTTCCGTCGTGGACTGAGCCGCACCTGAGGCCAATGTCACTATATTACCATCGATATCAACCATAACTTTCGCACGATTTCCCGAGGCCACA
This sequence comes from Magnetovibrio sp., assembly GCA_016763895.1. Classification (GTDB taxonomy): domain Bacteria; phylum Pseudomonadota; class Alphaproteobacteria; order Rhodospirillales; family Magnetovibrionaceae; genus JANLGW01. The sequence goes on from JAESSV010000277.1 coordinate 6,523, forward strand.
CCAATCGAAGTCTTCGCTTTTGAATGCCCCGTTGCTATGGTCGTCACGCTACCATCCACACTCACGTTTGCTTCGGAACGATCTCCACTTGCCACACCGACTTCGGTCTTGGATTCAGAGCGTCCAGCGGCAATGGTTGTAATTGTCCCATCGATATTCACGACGACTTTGGCGCGTTTTCCCGAAGCCACGCCCACATCCGTACGGGCGGTCGAACGACCACTGGATATGGTTGTGACATTGCCATGGATATCGACCTGTGCTGTGCCTCCTTGACCACGGGATGTGCCAATATCGGTGGTGGCCTTCGAACCCGATCCTGTTGCCGAGGTCGTCACCGCCCCATCAACGCTGACAGAAATATTGGTCCGACCGCCTCGCCTTACATACGCATCGCCGAAAAGCCCCCCTCCGGGGTCGT
>JAESSV010000278.1 GCA_016763895.1 Magnetovibrio sp.
AATTTAAGTTTTATTTATAATAAAAACACCCATAAATAAGTAATTTTAAAAATAATAAACCATAAATTGTCACACTTTCCGATTCTCTACGTCTTTATCAGACAGACGTATACAATCGGAGGTGACCATTTTGTCTTGTCTAAATCAACAAGGTTCGAGTCATAAAACGGGCTCCCAAACAGCATTTAGCAATCACAGTGCATTAAATCAGAATTCTGGATTTACATCTTTTGAACAAGAATGGTCCGAGCATTACCCAATGCTTCTAGGACATGCTCGACGAATATCATATCGCATATGCTTAGAGCCTGAAGATATACTTTCCCAGGCCACAGTTAAGGTCTTAACGTATTTTAATAAAAACCATGAAATCAAATGTTTCCCAGCGCTTATGAAGCTTTCCATTAAGCAGGTATACATTGATAGCAAGAGAAACCTTACGGAACAAATCTTCTTAAGATCTTGTGAGTTGGATGCGGACTCTAACTTTGGTCTCAAACAAGATTCAACCAATGATGTCGAGCAAAACCATTTTACAAACGAGACCTTAAGTCAGGTCTTTGGGTACGTATGTACATTACCTGATGCTTACAAAGAAATCTTTGACCTTCGTTTTTTAGATGAATGTACATTTTCTGAAATTTCTAACATAACGGGCTTATCGGAAGTTAATGCTAGGAAAAAAATAAGCACGATCAGAAACAAGATTCAAAATTTTCGTTTTGAAAATAATAATAATTAATCATCACATATACTCGTTATGCACGTCTTAATAATAGAACGCCAATTAAGGAAAACATGATGCCAAACGCTAGTACCGTTAATTCGCAAATTACAGATGCTGTCACGCAAACAAATGTCAAGGTCCTCGGCGAGGCCCCGGCCCAAGCTGCTGCCACGTTGTATCAGGTGGCCAGTCACTCAAGTGGTCTTGCCATGGCAAATGCTGTTTCAAATCAGCAAAACCTCAACAGCCTTAACGCCGTCATTATTGCTGATGCCATAAACATCATCAAAAGCAAATAAAGGATAAAAAAATATGCCTAGTCTTGACAGTGCTCAGAACACAGATGACCCCGTTCCCTCTTCGGAATTGACCGCAGACGATTCAGATCAAGACGTTGTTGCAGACGTTGAGCCCTTTGACCCATCTGTTAATTTCATCAACAGTACGGTTTTAGATGCAAAGTCAGGCCTAGATATCAACATGGGATCTCAAATTGCCAATCAATCTGCCGGAATGATGATCGAAGACATGCGAGCTTTTATTCAAGGAAACCAACAAATTTTGAATATAGCCATCGCTGAATGTCTTAAGAAAATTGTCGAGTCAGATGGCGCAAACGGGAACACTGCGCTTAAAGACTGCACCGCATTTATGACAGATATGACGGTGTATATCGGCGAATTAAGCAGCAAGGCTGGGGCAATCTCGAAAGACTTTAAATAGGTAATATTTCACCTTATGGAGACCGTCGATGACGATAAAAAACACAATTGCAAATCAAAAAAAGAAAACAGAAAAGGTCATCGAAAAAGCGACCGCAGAAATTGCCCATGCCGACGATCTGGTTAAGGCAAAAACAAATCCGGATACTGTTGCTGTTACCCAAAAATCTGACCCGGATCTGGCACACATAAGTCTTGAAGAACTGGCCAAAAATAACGGTGCATTAGAATTAGGCCCAACCAGACAAAGATCAAAGACAGACGATAAAGTCCAGCCGGATAAAAAGTTATCGGAAGAAAAACAAGAGCTGACACCTGAACAATATGAAACTCTTAAAAAAGAAATAACACACGACATACTTGCAAAACTAATTCCAATTATGCAGAACTTGGAATTAGCCGTAAAATCGGTAACGGATGAAAACACACAAAAAGTCAACGATAAAGAATTGAATGCTATTCATAAGATTTATAAAGATGAAACTGCTGAGCTCAATAAACTTTGCAAAGATAATTCAAATAAACTTAATAAAATAAAACGATTATCAACGTCTCGACTCAATGAGATGAAACTTAAATATTACAAATTTCAACGTTAAAAAATAAAATGTATGGAGACCAAAATGTCGAAAAATAAAGAACCCAAAAAACATAAGCCACACGTCGAAACGTACCCAAACATGCAATCAATTGTAGAGGTGTCTCCGAATGTTTCGATGGGCAACTTAATGTTAGCGAATTCATATGTTTTAGGCTCACAATTTTTATCTATGGCGACCAACAACCAATTGAACAATCAAACAAGCATGGCAGCCACGGCCAAAAACGTTGTTAAAATTTTAGGCACAACGAATGCTGATATGAATGCTTTGACGACAAGAATTGCCGGCGGAATCATAAATAACAATTAGGTACAAAAGAGTTTCAACCTTTCACCTCATGCTTATGAGGTGAAAGGTTAGAAAAGACAACGGAATGTTCCGTTGCCTCCGTTAACTTTAAGATAGGAATGAAAAACATGTCTACTGTTTCACCACAAATCACCGATGCCGTAACCCAAACAAACGTTAAAGTCGTTGGAGAAGCACCCGCAATGGCAATGGGTACACTTTATCAAGCCCTCGCTCACTCAACCGGTTTGATGTTTGAAAACTCTGTTATTGCGCAGAATCAACAAAACATTCTATCTCAAGCTGCAACAACGCAAGGCGTTATGCAAATCTACAGTGTTGATACAATTACTGATGCAATTGCCGTTTCTCAAATGCTTCAAGCTTCAAGTGAAACCTAAGTTCATAAATTCTGGCGAGGATTGGGAAAAAGCCTTTCCTCGCCAGTTGTTTAGGACCATCGATACATAAGATTTCCGTCCATCCTATTTTCCCTTTTTAATAATTAGGTGTAAATACACTCGGTTGATATGGTTTTTAAGGTAGAAAAGATCAATGAACTCGACAACAAGCCCAGACCTCAGAGCTTTGGATCTCAGTGAAACTGCAAATTGTGCATGTTTTAATGTGCGAAAAACAGCGCGTTCGATTACGCAATATTACGCAAGCTTTCTGGCAAACTCACCTTTAAAAGAAACACAGTTTTCAATACTTTCGGTGCTTACACAAACAGAACCTTTGCCAATAGGTAAGTTGGCGGAAATTTTACTGATGGAACGGACCACCTTAACTCGAAACCTTAAGCCTTTGATTTTACGTGACTTTATATCGATTTCTCCCGGAAAAGACAAACGATCAAGGCTGGTCAGTCTGACAAATACGGGATCTAAGGCTTTCGCGGAAACGCTTCCCCAATGGCAAAAGGCACAAAAAAATCTAATCGCTAAATTTGGCAAAGTTAAATGGGCTTTGTTACGCAAGCAACTCACCACGTTACAATCTTTAACGATCGACCCGATGTAACAAGATCGAACCCAGCTGTTTGAGCGTCAAGGAATTGTCAAAACAATCAAAATATTGAAGACACAGTTTGGAGGCCCAGTTTGGAGGCCCAGTTTGGAGGCCCAGTTTGGAGGCACAGTTAAAGGGCTTGAGAATGTCGTTAAAACTCTCAGAAAGCACGTATTCCTCCCTTGCTGTTCCCCCCCCGGCCTCTTATGATGCCGGGCGTTGAATAACTTTGTTTTTTTGATTCTTAAGGTGCCTGTTTCTTATGCTTAAACTTATGCGCAAATCTGTGAACTCTATTTTCGTTAAAGCCCTGTTGGTGATGCTCATCGCCAGTTTTGCCGTCTGGGGTATCGGCGATGTGTTTAAGGCGGGGCGTTCAGATACGTCCGTAGCCAAGGTGGGCAACATGCCGATTTCTGCGGCTAGCTTTAAGTCTGAACTGGCCCGCGAAGTTGAACGCGTACAACGCACCATCAACCCGAACATCACGCGTGACCAAGCCATTGCCATGGGTATTGGGGATATGTTGTTGAGCCGTATGGTGAATTCGGCCATTCTCAACGCCGGAGCACAAGACATGCGCTTGATGGTTTCAAAAACGGCGATTTTGAATGAGATCAAAAATTCCAAAGATTTCTTCAACGATGCGGGCGTCTTTGACAGCCGGGTTTTCACCCAACTGCTGTCCAATAATGGTCTCAGCGAAGACCGGTATGTCCAATACCTGCGCCAAGGCATGGAACGCGATCAAATGTTAAGCGCGATTACAAGTGGTGCCATCCCGCCCAAACTCTTGACCGATGCTTTGTACACCTACGAAGCCGAAAAGCGTGTTTTGGACGTTTTACGCATCAATTATGCTCAAATCAAAAATGTTCCCAAGCCAACCGACGCTGAACTTTCCGCGTATCATGAAAGCCACACGAATAATTTTATGGCCCCTGAATATCGATCCATTACGGCTTTGGTGTTAAATGCTGCTGATCTTGCCAAAACGATTGATTTGACGGATGAAGACATTCAAAACGCATACGATGACAGCATCGACGATTATTCGAAACCCGAAAAACGCACCTTGAAACAAATTTTGGTCAAAGACGAACTCGTGGCAAGCCGTGCCGCCCAGTTGTTGGACCAAGGCAAAACATTTGCCGACGTTGCCAAAGACGTTGGAGCAAACCCAGCCTTGATGAACATTGGCACCATGAGCCGCGACGATGTTGCGAACCTGTCTGCTGATCTTGCCACGGCGGCTTTTTCCGTATCCAAAGGCCAACACACGGCCCCGGTCAAAAGCCCTCTTGGTTGGCATGTGGTGGTGGTCGAAGGCCTTGTGAAAGGCACCGTTACGCCCCTGAACAAAGTCAAAGACACCTTGAAAACAAAATTGCAAATGGCCAAGGCTTTGGATGCCTTGTTTGGCCTATCCAACCAATTGGAAGATCTTTTGGGCAGCGGAATGACCTTGGAAGAAGCCTCTCAGGACCTTGGCATTGGTTTGGATAAAGCCGAAAATATTGATGCCCAAGGTTTAGGCCTTGATGGCAAAGCCGTTACATTCCCCTTTGTCGCTGATATTTTAAAGGCATCTCTCACGCTGCAAGCTGGCGATGAAAGTACGATGTCCGAAAGCGAAGACAACCAGTCCTTTTTCGTCGTGCGTGTTGATGCTGTAACGCCATCTGCTTTGCGTCCACTGGACACCGTAAAAGGTACGGTTGCTCAAGCCTGGACGGTTTCAAAACGGGCCGAAATGGCGGCTGAATTGGCAAAAACTGCGCAAACCCGGCTGCAATCTGGTGAAGATTTGAACGCGGTTGCCAAGGACATGGGCTTTGCTTCCTTTATCACGTTGCCGTTTACCCGAACCGGTCAAGGCTTGCAACAAGGGGCGGTGCCCGTGAACGTCATCAAGTCCGTATTCACCTTACCTCAGGGTGGCGTTGCCGAAGCCGCCGGAACCGGTGCCCATACGGTGGCGCGCGTCAATACCATCCACGCCGCAACACAAGGCGATGCCGACCCAATTTATAAATCCGTAACCGCACAAACCACCCGCGCCTTGCAAAACGACTTGGTGCAGCAAATGACCGAAGCCTTACAGGTGCGTTTCCCGGTGCGGGTCAACCAACAAAATCTTAAAGATGTGTACTGAGGCCTGAAATGGATTTAAACCCCAGCATCGGTGTCTTTGAAAAAGCGTATGATGAAGGTCGCCCCCAAGTGGTGTGGACCACCTTGGTCGCGGATTTAGACACACCCGTGTCCACTTATCTTAAATTGGTTGGCGAAGACAGCCATGCCTTTTTGTTGGAATCTGTCGAAGCTGGGGCCCATCGAGGCCGTTATTCTTTTGTGGGATGCCGCCCGGATATTGTGTGGAAAGCAAATGGAAACACCGCCGACATCAACCGCAATGCCCTAACCAAAATTGACGACTTTGCCCCCTGCCCCGTGGCCAAGCAAGACGGCACGTTGAAATCCTTGCGGGCTTTGTTGGCCGAAAGCCGCATCGATATGTCGGCGACGGTCTATCAAGGCCTTCCGCCCATGGCGGCCGGTTTGGTGGGCTATATGGGTTACGATACGGTGCGTTTATCCGAAAACATACCCGACACCAACCCAGACGTTTTAAATGTTCCCGACGGCATTTTTTTTGCGGGCAACCGTGACGGCCATTTTCGACAATACCAAAGATTTAATGTATGTGGTTTCGCCTGTTTACCCCACGCCAGACCTGACCGCAGTGCAAGCGTTTGATTTGGCCCAAGATCGTTTGGCCCACGTGGTGGCTGATTTCGATCAGGCTTTACCGCCTCAAACAACACAAGACGATGTCAAAGATTTGATGGCCCCCGTCAGCAACATATCCAAATCAGCATTTTTTGATATGGTGGAACGGGCCAAACAATACATCCTAGCCGGAGACGTTTTCCAGGTGGTGCTGAGCCAACGGTTTAAAATGCCGTTCACCTTACCGCCGTTTTCGTTCTATCGGTCTTTGCGCCGTGTGAACCCGTCCCCGTTTTTGTTTTTCTTAGATTTTGGTGACTTTCAAGTGGCGGGGTCCAGCCCCGAAATCTTGGTGCGTTTGAGAAATGGGCAAGTGACCATTCGGCCCATTGCCGGCACCCGCATCCGGGGCGCCAACGAAGCCGAAGATGAAGCCCTTAAAAAAGATCTACTATCTGACCCCAAAGAACGGGCCGAACACTTGATGTTGCTTGATTTGGGCCGCAATGACATTGGTCGCGTGTCCAAAGTCGGATCCATCGATGTTACCGACAGCTATATTGTCGAACTGTACAGCCACGTTATGCATATTGTGTCCAATGTGGTGGGCAAGATCCAAGATGACAAAGATGCGCTGGACGCTTTGTATGCTGGTTTTCCAGCCGGAACCGTGTCGGGTGCCCCCAAAGTCCGGGCTATGGAAATTATTGATGAATTAGAACCTGAAAAACGCGGTGTTTATGCGGGATGTATCGGTTATTTTGGGGCCGATGGCGAAATGGACACCTGTATTGCCCTGCGGACAGCTATCATTAAGGATAATATGCTGTATGCTCAAGCCGGTGGCGGCATTGTTATGGATTCAACCCCTCAAGGTGAATTTGACGAAAGCTGTAACAAAGCCAAAGCATTGATACGAGCCGCCGAAGAAGCGGTCCGTTTCGCTAAAAACAAAAATTAAGACATAAAATCAAGACGTAAAAGCAAGACAGTAAGAGTTACGATATAAGTAGCGTTCGCCCCCCTTTTGTTCAAGGAAGTCCAAAATGCGCAGTTTAATCATAGCCATGACCATTCTTTTTTCTGTTTCTGCGGCCCACGCGGAAACATTTCCCGTGATCACCGATAAAACCGTTCTTTCCGAATGCACCGATTGCCACATGGCGTTTCCTCCGCAAACGTTGACCAAAGCAGTCTGGACAAAAATTATGGGGGATCTGTCAAACCACTTTGGTGAAGATGCCAGCTTGGACGCAGCGTCGACGGCGATCATTTTAGATTATCATCTTAAAAATGCGAATGACGTCAGCAAGGTGCGGGCATCCATGAAATGGAAAACAACTCCCCCCGCGTCCCGTGTTCTTCTGGCATCACGCTTTATTCGCAAACACAAGGGATGCGAGGCTGCTTTTGCTCATGAAAAAGTCAAATTGGCATCAAATTGCCTAGCTTGTCATGGCGATATGCAAAAAACAGGAAGCACCAAAGAAAACCTACGCTTCTTGCCAGCGTCCATCCGGGCCAGTTGCGGCGAAGACTAAATTTTCATGAAGTCCAGATCCTAGGCCGCAAGACCGCTCAGGCAATCTCTGACACATGTGGTCAAGTCATCTTCTTGGAAGGGCTTTTGCAGGGTTGCTGTAACGCCAAGTTCGCTAGCAATGTTTAGGTAGTCGGAAAAAGCTGTACGACCACCGCCGGATATGGCTATGATTTTAATGCCGGGATAATCTCGTTTCAGCTCAATAATCGTTTCAATGCCTTCTTTGCCCGGCATGATAAGATCGGTGATGATCAGTTGAAATTGTTTTTGTTGATGCAAAAGAATGCCAACATTTCCGTTTTCAGCATCGGTCACTTCATAACCTGCTGTTTCCAATGTTATACGCAGAGATTCCCGCACCATTTCTTCGTCATCAATTACCAAGATTCTAACCATTTAAATGTTCCCCAAGACTTAAATTTCGAGCACTCGTTTTAATTTGGCACCCTTTTATCACGCAATAATAACATCTTCATATAAGGGAAGATAGATATTCATTGAGGTGCCCTCGCCCAGCAAAGTTTCAATGATTAACCGTCCGTTATGATTGGAAATGATGCCATAGGCAATGGCCAGCCCCATTCCGGTACCCTTACCAACTTCCTTGGTGGTGAAAAAAGGGTCCATGGCGCGTCTGCGGGTTTCTTCTGTCATGCCTTGTCCGTTGTCTTTCACAACGATATGAGCGTATGCGCACGCTTTCTTATCTTGCCTCAAGTTTAAGTCTTTGCTGATGCTTAAAGATATCGTCACCTCACCTTTTTGGCCTTCGATTGCATCAAAAGCATTAGAGGCTAAATTAATTAAAACAGCCGATATTTGTGATTTGTCGACCATAACTTGACCAACATTTTCGTCAATATTGACGTTTAAATGAATTAAAGGTGGTTTTAAGGGCTGGATCAGGGCAAGGGCTGTTTCAACGAGTTCAGCGGCCTCTTCGCGTTCCAAAACACCACTGCCTTGACGGCTGAATTCCAGTATTTTTTTAACCAAAAACTGAACCTGTCCAGCCGCCCTGATCACAAATCCCAAATCATGCCCTTCCTTGGCATCTTTGGGCAGACGTTTAATAACCGAAGACGTAATATTGCTTATGGGCACCAGCATATTGTTGATATCGTGGGCAATTCCACTGGCAAGACTGCCCAAGCTTTCCATTTTTTGGGACTGACGAATGATGCGATCGGCTTCGACTTGCTTTTTCAACAAACCGCGCAGGCGGAAAATAACCAATGTGCCGACAACCGAAAGCAGCAGGAAGGAGATAAGGTTTACGGCTTGGACAATCGACCCATCAAACTTGAGGTTTTCTTCACGTTGGTTCAAAAGAACCCGTTCGCGCTCTTGCATATTAAAAAGAATCAAGCGCAGCTCATCCATAACAGCCTTACCACGGTTCGTATTGACCAAGTCGATTGCAGCCAAGGAACCCCTTGAGCGATATAGCGAAATGGTTTTAGCCAATTCATCCATTTTTTCGTCAATCAAAGGCTTTGCATAAACAAGGTTCTTTTGTTGTTCTGCGTTATCTAAAGTTAGCTGTTTAACCTTGGCAAAATTGCTATCCAACAGGGTCAGGGCTGCGTTGAACGGTTCTAAGTACTTTTCTTCCCCGGTCAACAAAAACCCCCGTTGTCCGGTTTCAGCATCCTGTAAACTTGACAAAACATGGGTCAAGGCCTTTTGAACTTCGAATGAATGAGCCACCCACTTGCGGGCGTCTTCGGTCCGATTAAGGGTCCAAAAAGACGAACTTAAAACGATCAACAAGATCACAAAACCAGCCACCAGCGCCCGAAACCATGTTGAACGGAGCTCTTCATTTTGCTGGCGTTCCGCCAAACGCGTGGGGCTTGAAGGATCAATGTGTGTTTTAAATTGAGACATTTATGAAAGTTATAACGAAACTCAGGCATCGTAAAGTCTAAGTCGGGTTAAGCCTAAGCAGGTCCACCAAACTCAAATCCAGAATCTTCGACCACTTGCGCCATGGTTTTCGCATCAATGCCGTCAACCGTGATGGTTTTCGCATCCAAATCAACCTTAACCTTGGCCTCAGTTGATATTTCCAAAATTGCTTTTGTAATGGACTTTGCGCAACCTTCGCAGCTCATGCCCAAAACGCTGTATGTATCACTCATGGCGTCCCTTTCTTTAATGTATGTCCATAGACTTACGCCTTCCACCGATGGGAAGGTCAATTTTCTTTTCGAGCCAGACGCTGGATCATCACCGTCGACAAAGGCACAATGGCAAGACCGCGTTCAAGGGCATTTGGAATCCAGGTTTTCAAGGCTTGGATGGTTGCTTCTCGGGGATGACCGATGGCAATAGCAACACCGCGTTTGCGGGCCAAGCGTTCGGCTTCCCCCAATTGTTTCAAAACTTTATCAATTTCATTATCATTATCGATAAAGACGTTGCGAACCAAGGTCGGCATCCCCAGTTCCCGGGCCACCCGTCCAGCGACAGATTTTGGGGATGTGCGGCTGTCTAAAAATAACACGCCGCGTTTTTTCACCTGTTCCAACACCACGCGCATGGCATGAGCATTTTCGGTGAACAAGCTGCCCATATGATTGTTGACGCCTATATAACCGTCAAAACGGTCAAGCCCCCAATTGGTGATTTTCGTAAGCTCTTGGTCTTTCATCGCCGTCAACAAAACGTTTGGCCCGGCGTCAATGCTCGCATCCGACGGTTCCATGGACATATGCAGCATCATTTCATGCCCTTTAGCCCGGGCGGCCTTGGTTTGTTTTAACAAATCATTGGCGTACGTCATAAAAGACAACGTCAATGGAGCCTGTACGTTTTCCCACATTCGCTTTGACCGTTTACGATCGACCCCCATGTCGTCAATAACAAGGGCAATCATGGGCCTGCCGGCTGTGGGCGTGAAGGGCAGCGCATTTTTAAGCCAAGCCGGACGATCTGCTCCACCTTGTTGAGACGGTGGCTTTAACGTTGCGACGTCAACGGGACCAGAAACGGGACCAGAAACGGGGGCAACAGCAACCTCAACAGCAGCCTCAACAACAGCTGTTGGTGCAAGAGGGACATACACCTCATCTACAACTTTTTCTTCATAGGCCCTCTTCATGTTTACATCGTCAACATGTGGTTCCGGTAAAATGACCGACAAACCATCCAGAGATTGCTGAACAAAAGCCCGTTTCGGCGTTTTTTTAAGGGTTGGTGCATCAAAAAGCGCTTGAGCGCCCAAGTACCCGCCCCCGACGGCAACTCCAAGTACGATCATAAATGCCGCAGCAAAAGGGGTTTCAATGGTGTGGCGCATGCCCGGCACATGAAATTTAGGGGGTAGTTTTGCAAAGATCCGCGCAATCGGTCCCAGCAACACTTTCAGGCGCAACGCTTGATGTTGGGCATAGTGTTTCTTTGCCTGACGCTTTGCCCTTGCGGGACCCTTTTTTGGAGTCTTAAGCTTTGTTTTATGCGTAACGTTTTTACGGGCCACAGGATCAATTCCAATACCTTTAAGATTCGTATACGCACAATCCTATGCTTAAGGCTTCACGTCAACGCACGCCTTCATTTGTGACATACTTTCTTTTCTTCAATCGCCAGCCCAGCCAAACCTTCCAGGATCGGACAATCTGGCCTGTCGTCTCCATGACAGCATTCGGTTAAGTTTTTCAAAGTATTGCGAATACTTTCAAGTTCAGAAATACGTTGTTCGATTTCGGCTATGTGTTTAAGCGCAACCGCTTTCACGTCTGCGCTGGCACGGTCTTTGTTGACCCATAAGTCCAACAAATTTGAAACATCACCAACGGAAAACCCCATCGCCCGTGATCGTTTGACAAACCGCAAGATTTCCACGTCATTTTCGCCATAATCCCGATAACCATTTTCGGCTCGGTCCGCTTGGCTGATCAATCCAATGCTTTCGTAATAGCGGATGGTTTTGGCCGAAACGCCCGATTTTTTAGAAACAGTTCCAATATTCATCTCGTCATTCCTGGTTTCCATCGTTTTAACAAAAGCGAATTGCTGACCACGGACACCGAGCTCATGGCCATAGCGGCCCCGGCAATGGCCGGCGTTAATATGCCCGCAGCCGCTAGGGGCAACGCGATTATATTATAGAAAAAGGCCCAAAAAAGGTTTTGGCGAATTTTATTTACGGTGCTGCGCGATATCGATAAAGCATCGGCCACCAATGTTGGATCAGAACGCATCAACGTAATGGACGCTGAATGCATGGCAACATCTGTGCCGGACCCCATCGCCATGCCCACATCGGCCAAAGCCAAGGCCGGAGCATCGTTCACGCCATCACCAACCATGGCCACCAACGCGCCCTCACCTTGCAAACGTTTGACTTCAGCCGATTTACCCTCAGGCAAGACTTCGGCGATAACATCTGTTAATCCCAACGTGTCCGCCATGGCTTGTGCGGTCCGTTGGTTATCCCCGGTCAGCATAATGGGACGAATATTTTGGTCTTTTAAAGTCTGTATGGCCGCTTTGCTGGAGTCCCGCGCCAAGTCACCGACCGCGATATACCCCAACAAAATTGACCCATCAATGGCCCACATAACGGTGTTGCCTTGGGCTTCTGCGGCTTGTGCTGAAGCTTCGAAATCAGCGGTTGAAATAGAGCCTAAAAAAGCACGATTTCCCACCCGCAATTCATGCCCCGAAAACGTGGCTTCGATGCCATGCCCGGGATGGGCTTTAAAGCTTTCCAAGGGGGTTAATTTAACATCGCCGACGGCTTCGATGATGGCCCGTCCCAAAGGATGTTCACTGCCTTGTTGAGCCGTGGCCACAAGCCGCAAAAGGTGCTTTTCATCCACAGCATTAACCGAAACCACGCGGGGTTTTCCTTGTGTCAGGGTTCCCGTTTTATCAAAAATAACGGTGTTAATACGGTGAGCATTTTCCAAAGCTTCGGCGTCCTTGATCAAAATG
>JAESSV010000017.1 GCA_016763895.1 Magnetovibrio sp.
GCCGCTGGCCCCGGTAAAGCTGGAAGCCCCACCACCCCAATCACCGCGCCCGCCACTTTGCGCCCAACTGCCACTGGCCCCGGTCATGCCGGCAACGCCGCCTCGACCGTTTTTCCACGACGAGCCCCCACCGTCATAAGACAGAGCGAAAACGCCGACCAACAATGTTGATATCAGTGAAATAAGGGCCGTTTTAAGTACCATGAGCATAAATTAGCGAACTTCAGCTGAACCTGCACTGAATTAATTGCAATAAATTTTCGTTCACCATTTCACGGCCAACATGACCATGAACATGCTGGATAAACCGCCAACGGCAAAGATCAGAATTCCACCAATAATGATAAATAAATACTTTGCGTCCTCTTGCTTAGGAATCTGAAAATATTGAGACTCCAGTTTGTTAACCTTAAGCGATATGCCTTTAATTTTGGCCTGAATTTCGTCAAGACGAGCTTGGACCAAAGCAACGGTTTCGCTCTGGGCGCCGTGTTTTTTCACCAAGATATCCACGGCCTCGACCAACTGAGCTCCCCGTGTTGCTAACCCACGATCAACGCTTGCCATAAAAACCCCCTACCGATTCAACCCCGTGTAAGACACATTGCTTTATGCGTATTATCTAATCTAATTTAACTAAAAAGTACAGTAAATTAACGGCTCTATATTTATCCCTGTCCAGTGAGGCTGACCCCTGTTAACTTGTGTCCACAACAAGGATACCAGAGGTTACACGGCATGCGCAGCACCATCATTGGCATTATTATCGGCATCGTCTTTGGCATCATGGCCGGGGCAAGCGTGGTAAATCCGGGCTTACAACAAGCCGCGCTTAAGCCTGCTGAAAATCCGGCCGCAATTTCACAGCAACACCCCACGTCCCCACCGGCTTTGGCGCAAGGTTCAACGTCTGCCAAGAACAGCCTAAACATCATCAACCTTTTCATGCCCCAAACAAGCCTTTCAAAGGATATCACGGCGCATGTAAGCGAGGGTTTTCTGGCAAAATTTTACGCCCCAAATGCGTTGGTTCCAGAAGGCGACAGTGTGCAGGCGGTCAAATCTGGGGCTGTTGATGCTCTTTTCGGCGCGCCGGACATTTGGGATCAAAACTCAGCCACCTTACAGCTTTTCTCAGGCATTCCCTTTGGGCCGGATGCTCAAGAATTTCTGGCCTGGTTTTACCAAGGTGGTGGGCAAGCCTTGTTTGAACGTCAATTCAGCCGCCAACGCGCGCATGGCATTTTGTGTGCCATTTTACCGGCCTCTGGATCGAGCTGGTTTCGGTTTCCTGTTCGCAACATTGATAATTTAAAAGACATAAGCCTGCAAAGTTTTGGGCTTGGCGCGCGGGTTTGGACAAAAATGGGGGCTCATGTGCAAACCCTTAAGGCCAAAGAAGCCCTTGTTGCTTTTAAAAATGGACGCCTTGATGCGGCTCACTTTGGACTGCCCAGCGTTGACGGAGAACTGGGCTTTGGCCATTCCGCCCGAAACTATTATTTCCCAAGCTGGCAACAACCCACAACCCCCTTGGCTTTAATCATTAATGCAAAGGTGTGGAAAAACTTGCCCGCTCGCACGCAACGGTCCATCACGCAAACCTGTGGTGACACAGTCCGTTATGCCCTATCCACGTCGGATGCGGTGCAATTTGAGGCGCTCAAAAAACTGGGGTTATCGGGCGTCCAAGTGCGCCGTTGGCCCAAGTCTATTTTCACTGAGCTCAAAGCCAAATGGAAACAAGTTGCCCGTGAATTGGTGCAAAAAGACCCCGACTTCAACACCGCTTGGTCATCCTTGCACCTGTTTCGGCGCGACTACACAATATGGAGAGAATTAAGCCAACCCTAGGATCCACCACAGACCCCTTTTTTAAAGAACAAAACCTATCGTTCGGCCGGAATTTTTGAAACTAAACATTGAAAATGCACCCGATCATAACCATTTATTCGCAAATTGGGGCAATAACAGCCAGATTCTAACGCCATATGGTCGACTTTACATCTGTTTCACATCTGTTTCAGCGCCATCATATAAGAGCATCACAAATGATCCAAACCCATGATTTGCCACAAAAAAAACATCTTTTCCCTCGCATAATAGAGAATATCCTACGGTGTATTTAGCGCAGAAGGTTGCCAAGGGGGTCATGCATGCGCTATTAAGAGACTACCTTATCTACAGGGAAGCTCAAATAACAGAGATGGAGACATAACCTCATGAAGACCACTAAAATTATTACACTTGGACTAGCTATTGCCTTCGCAAGCGTAAGCCTTAGCGGAACGGCCATGGCGGGTTCAGCAATCAAGAAATGTAAGATGTGTCACAGCCTAGAAAAAGACGGCGGCACGAAGCCTGGACCATCTTTGTACGGCGTTATTGGTCGCACATCTGGTACTCTCCAATCATATTTGGACCGTAGCAAAAAGTACAAAGCCTTTAAGAAAACAGAAAATCAGTTTGTTTGGACTGAAGAATTGATTGCTGAGTGGATCACCGATCAGAAAAAATTCATGAAGGCGCACAAAGACGGCATCATGAAAGGTGTCAAGAAAACAAAAATGAACGTTAAAATCAAAAAAGAAAAAGATCGTAACGCAATCATTGAAATTTTGAGCAAGCACAAATATTCAGCAGGCTGATAAAGCATACATAAGGCTTTAAGCTTCAATCGACGACATGAAAAGGCCCCTCCATATTGGTGGGGCCTTTTTTATTGGTGGAGCCTTTTTTGCCCAAAACCACAGCATTGTGCCTTGGTGATGATTTTATTTACATGACCTACTTTCCTGAAAAACGCTGCGGCAACGGGGTGTGCAAAAGACAAGGATCTGAACGGCGCACACGGGTTTAGAACCAAGCAAATGTTCAGCCGGGATCATAGCCAAAAGCTTTTGTTGACGCTTGCGGGTGCTGCCGTCATCATGACCCCTCTTTGTTTCCGTAGGAATGACCACATGAATTGTTCGACTTCACGCTTTATTTCAAAAGGCATTGCCATTGTTGCTATGTTTGTTCTTGCCGCCTGTTCATCCGAAGAATCTTTGACGGGGGAAAAGCTGTTCAAGAAAAAATGTGGTACGTGTCATTCGTTGGAAAAAAGCGTGCACAAAATTGGGCCATCCCTAAATGGCGTTTTTGGTCGCAAAGCGGGTTCAACGGACTTTAAGAAATACAAAGCCTTAAAAGATGCCGCGTTCACCTGGGATATTGAAAAGTTGAATGCATGGATTACAAACCCCAAGAAATACATTGGCAAACCCACCGCAATGACGGTCAAAGTCAAAAAAGAAGAAGAACGTAAATTGATCCTCAACTACATCAAATCAATTACAAAATAGCCATTATTTAAGGCGTTCCTAATTATTGCATTTCAAATGCATTTTTTGCTTTTCCTGTTCCCCATTGAAGGCTAAGCTTTGGAATCTGGACACGAATTCTCGTGCTCCCTATATACTCATCAATACTTAACCAATAAGGAGCATAGCCATGAAAACACTTAAAATTGCTGCTGCAATGGCCTGCATCGCATTCCTCCCCAACCTTGCCTCCGCGGCAGATGGTGCCACCCTCTTTAAAAAGTGTAAATTTTGCCACTCACTAGAGGCCGGTAAAAACAAAATGGGACCATCCCTTCACAACATTACCGGAAAGCCAGCGGGTAAGGTTGCGGGTTTCAAGAGATATTCTGACCGTTTCAAAGCGGCCGATTTCATTTGGACCGACAAAAATCTCGATGAATTTTTTCAAAACCCGAAAAAAATCTCAAAGATGACGGCCAGACTCTCAAAAGCTGAAGACCGGGCTGCTATGATTGAATTCCTCAAAACCAAATAATCACCGATCTTGCTCTTTTTTACGCCATGCCTCTTTCATATCACCGAGGCGTGGCGTAAGTATGTAGAACTGATTTTCAACACATTGTTCAAAGGCGCTTTTAATATGGATCTCAAAGAATACATTCGCGGTGTTCCAGATTTTCCCAAACCCGGCATCTTATTTTATGATGTTTCAACATTGTTATCCCATGCGGATGCCTGGCAAGTTGCCATGGGGCGCATGGCGCGCATGATCAGCGTGTATCAACCCGATGTTTTGGTGGGGATCGAATCCCGAGGTTTTCTTGTCGCGGCTCCTTTGGCGTTAAAACTGGGCTGTGGTTTTGTCATGGCGCGCAAACCCGGAAAATTGCCCGGGGCCGTGATTTCTCATGAATACGAACTTGAATACGGGTCAGACACCTTGCAAATGCAAGACGATGCCATTCACCCCGGCCAACGCGTCGTTATTTTAGATGACCTTCTTGCCACGGGCGGAACACTGAATGCTTCTGTTGATCTGTGTCGAAAAGTCGGTGGCAATGTGGTGGGCGCAGCGTGCATTATCGAACTGAATTTCTTAAACGGTCGAGACAAACTTGACGTTCCGTTTACCTCCCTGCTGTCCTACGACGCATAAAGGAAAACACAGTGCCAAATATGTCGTGCATTGAACAATTGGTCGAAGATGTGGGGCTTGAATCCGCCCAAAGGCTCATTGGTATGTTTCGCGATGATGTCGCTGACCGCATCAAATTCATCGAAGGTTTTGTCGACAATAACATGGGTGACTTAAAAGAACTGCACCGCCATGCCCATACACTCAAAGGCATGTGCATGACCTATGGCGCCTTAAAAGGTGCCGAAGCCGCAAACGAACTTCAAGAGATCTGCGAAGTGAATGATGAAGCTCTTATTCTTGAAAAATCCCTCGCGGCCTTGAACATCATTCCCTTTGACGTCAAAGCCGTGGTCAGCTTCATGACCATTTATGCACAAAATATAGATCCCAAAACCAACGTCCATAAAGAATAATCTATACGCACGTTGGGCTTAGCTTTTTTGCGCGTGGGCAATGGCTTTCTTCATGACGCTGGGCAAGGCTTCTGTTTCTAAATCATCTGGAGCCACCCAAACGCCAGCCATTTCAACATCCCCTTCAAGGCTGACCTGAATGATACCCAGTTCCAAATGGAAATGGGTAAAGGTATGTTTGATAAAACCGGAACAAGCCTGACAAGACGATGCCGAAAAAGGCTTGATGGCGCGATCAAAGCTCGCCAAATCTTCTTCCCACGGCGTAGACGGAAGCCCCATCATCCTCCCCAACAAGCCCTTGGGTGGACGTTGTTCCAACAACACATGACCGTTTGGACGCGTGATCCAAAATGCCCAGCCTCTGCGGGTGGGTTTGAGCTTCTTTGGAGCCTTTTTGGGGAATTCAAGCACAACATTTCCGGCATATGCTTGGCAAGACTTTATCCAGGGACACGCTTGGCAATCGGGGTTTTTGGGGCGGCACACTTGAGAGCCCAAATCCATCAAGGCCTCGGCAAAATCTCCGCTGCGATCCTGAGGCAATAATGCGGTCGCTTTGCGTTGAATTTGATCTTTGTTTTTCGGCATTAGAGCATCAAGGGCGTACAGCCGGCTGAGCGTGCGAATGACATTTCCATCCACCGGTGCCGAAGCCCCATTAAAGGCAATCGCCGAAACCGCAGCCGCTGTATACGGCCCAATGCCCGGAAGCTTTAACAGATCTTGAGCGGCGCGCGGAAAAGCGCCTTGGCATTGATCCGCGATAAACCGCGCGCACTTCACCATATTGCGGGCGCGCGCATAATAGCCAAGCCCGGCCCAAGCCCGCATGATGTCCTTGTCCTCAGCCTCAGCCATGGCTTTGACCGTGGGCCATTTGCTTAGAAAGTTTAAATAATAGGGAATCACCGCCGTGACCGTGGTTTGTTGCAACATAATTTCGGCCAGCCACACCCGATAAGGGTTGCGTTTGCCACACGCCGCATCCCGCCAGGGCAAATCCCTGTGGTGCTGATCAAACCAGGCCAAAAGTTGGTCGGTTAAGTGTGTTTGGGAAAATGTTGTCACAATAATTCTGAATGATTGTTTCTCGGGGCTAGAAACCATACCATAAGCCCATGGCAAAAAAAACGACACCAAAACCTGTTGGTATTATCCCCAGCGATCGACGCGGTCGATCTCCGCGAGCGTTATCACAAACCATCAACCGGCTGACCAAGTCCATGTTGGGTCGTCATGGTTTGGTCAGGGGAACCTTGCTCACCAAATGGCATGACGTCGTCGGTGAAAAGCTATCCAGCCACACCAGCCCTGAAAAAATTGTTTTTGCGCGCGATGGGAAAAGCGGCGGAATCTTGCATTTGCGGTGTGACAGCGGGGCCTTTGCCACCCAGGTCCAACATCAAGAATTACAAATATTAGAGCGCATCAATACCTTTTTTGGCTACAAAGCCATTGTCCGCATCAAATTAATACAAGCCCCACTGGGTCGCAAAAGAATGCCGCGGGTTAAACCCCCGATCCCCTTGAGCTCGCATCAAGCTCAAAAATTGTCCGAAACCGTTGCCTCCGTTGAAGACGACGAACTGCGCGCCGCGCTTGAACGGCTTGGCGCATCTATTTTGCGGCGCACCTAAGTTATCCACAACATGTTATCGCCCAAGGCTTGAGAACCACACCAGACAGCCTTATATTATTCCATATCTAGTCGTTTTGGAGATTTTAATGTCTATATATGCAACCACATATACATTCACCCGCGAAACACGCCGCATATTGGCCGTTGTTTCCATATTCCTGATCACCGCATTCGCATTTGCGGGCGCCCCGACGTCGGCTCAGGCTCAGATGGCTTCCTTTGAAGACGCCAAAGGCGAAATGTCCATCGGCAATGCAGATGCGCCGGTCACGCTTCACGAATATGCCTCTCTCACCTGTGGGCACTGTGCTAATTTCCACAAAAACACCCTGCCGAAAATCAAAAAGCAATATATCGATACGGGCAAAGTCCGCGTTGTTTTTCATGATTTTCCGCTGGATGCCCTCGCCATGGGTGCGGTCATGATCGCTCGGTGTTCTGGCCCGGACCGTTTTGCCGATTTTACCGACATGCTGTTTCAAACCCAATCCACATGGCGCGATGCAGACAATCCGTTGCCCGCCCTTAAAACGCTTGCTCAGTTTTACGGTTTAAAGGGGGACGATGTTCAAACGTGTCTCAATAATCAAGACCTGCTCAAATCCGTGCAAAGCAATCAAAAAGCTGCATCTGCTCGCCACAAAATTCGCTCCACGCCGTCCTTTGTTTTGGATGGCGAACTGATCGAAGGCGCTCAACCGTTTGATAACTTCAAAGCTGCTTTGGATAAATCCTTAGCGGCTCATCAATAAGACCGATCCGGGGGGCTGAGAAACGTGCTGCGCTTTTCCAAGCTCAGGTTGACGGGGTTTAAATCCTTCGTCGACCCGACTGAGCTCATCATTGAGCCGGGCCTCACCGGTGTGGTCGGGCCCAATGGCTGTGGAAAATCAAATTTAGTCGAAGCCCTTAAATGGGTGATGGGCGAAACCTCGGCAAAACAAATGCGTGGTTCAGCCATGGACGATGTGATTTTTGGGGGCTCTGCGAACCGCCCAGAACGCAACTTGGCTGAAGTCGTCTTGCACCTGGACAACAAAGACCGCAATGCGCCCGCCATATTCAACGATGCCGACGAATTGGAAGTCGTGCGCAAAATCGAACGCGATCGCGGTTCAAACTACAAGGTCAACGGCAAGGACGTGCGGGCCAAAGACGTTCAATTGTTGTTCGCCGATGCGGCCTCGGGATCACGGTCAACGGCTTTGGTCAGTCAGGGTAAAATTGGCCAAATCATTTCTTCAAAGCCCCAAGACCGGCGCATGTTGTTGGAAGAAGCCGCAGGCATTACGGGCTTGCATTCCAGACGTCACGAAGCCGAATTGCGGCTGCGCGGGGCCGAAAACAATCTGTCTCGTCTGGACGACATCCTCATCACATTAGAAGGCCAATTGGCGAGTTTGAAAAAACAAGCCCGACAAGCCACGCGCTCTCGAA
>JAESSV010000279.1 GCA_016763895.1 Magnetovibrio sp.
ATCGATAAAGATAAAATCAAAAAAATCAGGCGGGATTTTTTCGTTATAAACAACGGGGACGGATTCTTTAGCCTGTACCATTTCTGCTGGCTTGATTTCTTCTACCGTTGAACATTATAAAGCTCGGTAAACTTGCGATTATCATCATTTGGCACATAGGACATAAGATCTTGTTCGGCCTGTTCACCCAAATTCTTAGTATCCACCAAAAACAAGATGCGTTTGGCATCGCCGTGTTTGAGCAATCGGTACATGGACGTAATTGCGGTAAAGGTCTTACCCGCCCTGGTCGCCATTTGAATGAGCGCACGGGGGTGATTGTTTTGAAATGAGGCTTCAAGGTTTTCGATTGCTGTTATCTGGCAATCGCGGAGGCCTTTGTGATTGAGCGGCGGGATATGTTGTAAGCGTTCAAGCAAGGATGAGCCGTGCGCCATCCATTCTTGAAGTGTTTTGGGTTGGTGAAAGTTAAACACTTCTCTGGAACGGGGTTTGGGGTCGCGCCCATCGGTAAAGTGGGTGATAACGCCTGTGCTTTCATAAACGAACGGCAAGGGCTCACTGTTTTTCACCCATTTAAGGTTTGCCCCGGCATATCCCCCGATTGCTCTTCAACCGTGGTGATTTTATGGCCCCAGTTCTCGGGCTTGGCCTCGATAACGCCAACGACCTCTAGCAGGAAATCTATATTGTCGCGTGCCAATTGTTCAGGGATTTGATTTATGTCAGCCAAATTATCCTCCCCCTATTCCTTTATTGTGTCCAGAACGCACCCTTTTCAGTATGGGAAATTCTGATAAATCGCAAGTTGTTCATGGTGATGAAATTACTCGCCTAAACCTGTATCAAAAATGTCGCATAACATTCATTTCAGAAATAAAATGCACTTATTAAAAATTTATTTTGGAAAGGCTCATGTGGGGTCATTTGGGGTCATAAGATAGCAGGAGGTACAGGAGATAGCTGGAGTTGTCACAACGCCCTGTTTCTGTCCATTTCAGCCATTTGACACGCCAAAACTCCCGCCTATGTACGCTCTATAACGATTGAAAAGGAGCATGATTATGGCGAAAACAAAGCGGAAACTGGTTGGGGGGTGGCTGTTGCCTGAGGAAAAATCGGAAGTGGATACCCTTCAGGGTATTGAGTGGGAATTTGCACAAGCGTTGGAATTTAGCGATCATCCACGCGTGGTCGGCACTCATGACAATACGAAAAATTTCCATATGCATGTGGGATACAGCCGCATTCATCCCAAAACCCATAAGGCGCATTATCCAAGTTGGGATTTTCACGCTTTGGGAAATACCTGTCGTGCCATGGAAGAAAAATACGGATTAAAAGTTGATCTTGGCCCCAAAGACAAACAGAAAACGGATCAAATGCCACGAGCCGCCCGTGACAAGGAAGCCCACAGTTGGGAACAAAGCTTTTACAGCTATGTCCACTGCCATAAACCACCCCTGATGGATGCGTTAAACAAGGCCAAAGGCTGGCAAGACTTACATACGGCCTTTGCCAAGCATGATTTGGTTTTGCGAAAGCGAGGAAATGGCCTCATCATCGAAAATCGCCCGGCCAATCAACACATCAAGGCAAGCGCGCTTGATCGCACATTTTCAAAAGGAGCCTTGGAAAAACGGTTTGGACCGTTTCAAGCCTCTGAAAGAGCTCCTGAACACACCAAAGCGACTTTTCGCTATGGTCGTAGCCCCCTCACCCGCCATCCCGATCAGGCAAGCCACTGGCATCGTTACCTGAAAACGCGTAATCAACCGGATTCCCTTGGCAATAAAGCCTTCAAAACATGGCGGGAATATTTATCGCTTGGGGCGATTGATGATCCGTTAGCAATTGCGATTATTCAGGCTCAGAAGAAACTCATGCAGACCTTCACGCCACCGCCCAAAAAGCCGGAGATTAAGGCGATAAGCAACAAACCCAAAAGCGTCAAAGACCGAGATCAAGGCATGTCGCGTTAAGTGAGCGGCGTGCTGTGGGTCTTAAACCATTTGGCTAGGTCGTCTTCGCTAATACTGCCATCTGCGGCCCCCAGCATGGTTTGGACGATATCTGTTTGATCAGGGGAAAAATCAAACCCGTTCAATTCAAGAAAAACAACACTAACGATGTAAGCCGTGCGTTTATTGCCATCGTGAAAGACGTGTCCTTTGACCAGAGCAAAGCAATACGCCGCCGCCAATGTGAACAGGTCAGGCTTTGGTTCATCATAGTGCCATTTGTTAAGGGGACGACCCAATGCGGCATTAAGAAGGTTCTCATCTCGCACATCACCACTAAGACCGCCAAACTTGCCGACAGACTGCACACTTATGGCGGTGACCTCATTGGCCGTAATCCAAACGGGGCCTTGCTTGTTCGCCATGTCTATTTAGCAAGCTCTTTTAAGGCATCGCGATCACGCGCCATGATGCGCTTGGCGGCATCCATCGTTTTTTCAAACTTGGGATCATAAGGCGTAACCATCACCCCATGCGGAGTTTCAACCGCATAGAGCTTATCGCCTTCTTTAACATTAAGGCGATTCAAGGTCTCTTTCGGCCAGATCGTCGCCAGTGAGTTTCCAGTTTTGCGCAGTTTAAGTTCCATAGGAACGCTCCTTAATAATATATACATATGTTAGTACATTGGTATATAAAAAGCAATAACTCATCTTTTCAAGGCTGGCACAGCACACCGTCCCCACGCAAAAACAAACTTCCCTCCGTTGAGCACAAAGTGCGAATAAGTATCTCAGCAAACTGCTGGGCAGGCGGATGGTGTTACACCATACATATCCTGCCCCTCTATACGACATGGAAGACGTGGAATCTCACGAAAGCCAATGATCGCCCAAAATCACCTTCTCAGCACCATTATACACTTAGGCTTTAACCAACATGCTCATGATTTCAACCAGACTGATCGCTTGGATTTTTTCTGCAATGGGGTATTGATCTTCACCTCCATAAACAACAAAACTTTGAGTGGCTTTAATGTCTTCAATGGCAATGTAAAAACCTTTGCTCGGTTTAGCCGTTAGCCCACTTTTAATTTCTATGGCCCAGATTTCACCATTTGGCATTTCAAGAACAAGGTCAATTTCTGCGCCTGCCGATGTACGATAAAAACTCGCTTTAGTCCCAACAGGAGCAACAGACAAAATGTTTTCAATAATAAAACCTTCCCAACTCCCACCAATAACGGGATGTCCCGCAAGAGCCTTGAAATCGACAATACCCAACAGAGCGTGTAATAACCCACTATCTCGAATATAGAGTTTCGGCGTTTTAACCAGTCGTTTTCCAATATTGGTATGAAAGGGTTTTAATCGCCTAAACAGCAACAAATCCACCAAAAGGTCGATATAAAAACCCACTGTTTTTGTCGCAATCGAAAGGTTTGATGCAAGCTTTGATGAATTTAACAATCCACCTTGGCAGCGCGCCAACATCATCCATAATCGTTCGAGTGTTTCAGAGGGAACACGAGGCGCAAATTGTGGGATGTCGCGTTCTAAATATGTTCGAATAAAGTCCTTTCTAATCTGAAAGCTACTTTTTTCAGTGTCGCTTAAAAAACAATCTGGGAAACCACCCCTGACCCATAATTTCATAATATCGCCTGAGTCTATTTCCAGTGCGGTAATCGGTGTCATATCAATATAAGCAATACGTCCGGCAAGGCTTTCACCAGACTGCTTTAAAAGATCAAGCGATGCTGATCCCAGAATTAAGAACCGCCCTGTCTTCTTGCCTTTCCGCCGCCCTTTATCAATGACACCACGCAAGGTTTGAAAAAGCTCTGGCATACGGTGAATTTCATCAAGAATAATCAGGCTGTCTTCATACTGATTAAAGAATAAAATGGGGTCTTGTAATTTATCCCTGTCTTCATAGGACTCAAGGTCAAGATAAACTGAATCTCGACCTTCTGCGATATCAAGGGCAAGTGTAGTTTTGCCAACCTGACGTGTGCCAATAATGGCAACCGCTGGCTGACGGCCCAAGGCTTGCTCAACATCATAACGGACATTTCTACTTATCATCATTGCAATTTAGTGTAATTGGTTGCAAATTACAATGCAAAATTCGGGCAATGAAATTTATTTTTCACGTTGTCAGGAGATAGCTGGAGTTGTCTAGAGATAGCTGGGCTTAGCTGAAGATAGCTGGATCTGTCATAAGTTACTGTTATTGCTATGTTTTTAATCTTGACTCATTCGCTCTTTTCCTCTTTCCTCTGCCTCACGACACTGATCATGAGACAGAAATTTATGTTTGGGCGCATAAAATCCCGTCTCAACATCTCATTTTGAAAAAAAATGCACTTTTTTCAAATTAATTTTGCTGAGGTCATACGGGGTCATAAGAGGTCATAAGGGTTCATGTGGTGGCAGGAGGTATCATAAGGCGTTGTTTTTGCTTATTTTATACATTTGACAGCATCACAAATCACACTTACCTATCAATAGAACAACACCAAGAATAAAATGAAGTCCGTGCAAAAACCCACACTTGAAGAACTGATCCGAGCGCGTCATGCCGCCGCTGTTCTTGTGTGTCGATTTGGTGATAAATTCATGCCCATATTCGAACGATTGGATAAGGAGGTCACAATTCTGAAAGATAAACGAGCCGCGATTAAACGCGTCTTATCAGCACAAAGCCCCTGACAGTCGTCAAGAGAACTATTTCAAAAATTTCAAAACCCGCAATGAGGCCACAAATTTACTGCCACCAGTTACTCATTGAAACAGCCCACAGATTATTTCAAAAAGGCACAACTTCCTTTCCACGGTAAAGAACGATACTGGTCGTTGGAAAGAAAATTATGAACAAAAATATATGGCTCCTATTTTGGGATACAAAGTGGTATACATTTCAAAATTAAATATTTAATAATTTCAATGACTTACACCTGAACTAATTGGCTCCGTGCTCTTGCCACCGGAGCCAATGATAACAAGGTCCTAGCCCTCACCGGGTTGGGGCCTTGTTTCGTTTCGGTTCCAACAGGCTAAGCCTTACCCCTCCCCGTTCTAATGCCTTGTTTTGTAGAGGTTATAACAGGTCTAAGCTGGGAATTTACGGGTTTGATATATTATCGTTAACAAAACCTTACCTATGCAATTGGCGAATATCCCTTATGCAGCCATGGGCTTGAACATTCATCTACAGTTCACATTGCAGATGATATTTTAGGGTCTAAGCTAAATTATTAAGAGGATGTAGAACATGTCTGACGCATTATCACATAGTATGTATTTTATCGGTTACGGGACAACCCTTGGCTTGAGTGGCCTGCTGGCTTATTACGCGATGAAGGTGCGCTTAAAAAATGAAGGCACCCCTATTTCTTATGGCTTTTTAAAAGTCATCTTCTCCGCATCTGCTGTTATGTGGGCTGGCGTTGGCGTGAGCTACGCAGTTTACCAGGCCACACCCGACACCTTTGTTTAAACCAAACTGACATGAAACCCGGCGTCTCGCCAAACTGACATGAAACCGGGCTATTCGCCAAACTGACATGAAACCGGGCTATTCGCCCGGGTCATCACGACGATCTTAAAATCTTCTTCACCCGGTTGGCCTGATCTAACCTTGAAACGGTGGGCAGCCCATCGCTTCCCAACAAGGGCGTTAAATAGCTCATAAACTTGTCCGTCACATCATTTCCGTCGGTGTTGATCATGTTTTTGTCCATGACCTTGGTTTTCGCAGCAACGGCGGCAACGGGCAACAGTTTATATTCAACAGCATAATTCCCGGTGCGATGGATGGTCACGGTGCCATGCTTTTTTCCAGAAAAATGAGCGTATTGAACGGCTTTTTCGGCAACTTCGCGAGCCTCAATTTGGTC
>JAESSV010000280.1 GCA_016763895.1 Magnetovibrio sp.
AAGGCGTCCCGGCAAAAGGCTTTTAAACGGTTGCGCCAACCGTGCCCCCAAAAGCGATAAACGAAACAGTTTTGGGTTGGGCAACACCACCATCAAAATTTTACGCAATATGCGCTCACTTAAAGGTCGGGTGTGGGTTTCTTCGATGTAGACCCGCGCGTAATCCACCAAATGCATGTAATCCACACCGGACGGGCACGTGGTCATACCCGCCAAGCAACTGAGACACCGATCCACATGTTTGACCGTATGAACGGGAGCAGGTATTCCCAATTCCAGCATATTCTTGATTTGATAGATCCGCCCACGCGGGCTGTCCAATTCATTGCCCAAAATCACATACGTTGGACACGTCGCCAAACAAAACCCGCAATGCACACATTTGCGCAAAATATCATTGGCGGTTTGGATCGGTGCGTCGTGAAGCTGCGCCTGAGTAAAACGTGTTTCCATGGCTTTGCCCCTTATGTATTCAAACGACCGGGATTGAGAATCCCGAACGGATCGAAACCAGATTTAACGCGGTCCATGACGTGGGCCAAACCATCCGGTTGAGGCTGGAAAACAGGAACGCGCGCCCGCACGTCTTCATCAGCCCGCATCAAGGTCGCATGCCCGGAATGTATTGCTCCTCTAAAATCAAAAGGATCAGAGGCCTCAACGCCGCACCACACCAAGCCCCCGGCCCAATCGAAAAAATGTTCTTTCGGCAGGTTTTCGGCAATGGCGGGACCTTCGCTTGGGGGAACGGACAAACGCCAAATGTGGTGATCTTGGGCGAAAAAATCCACATCGCGAATTTCTTGCCACAGGGTTTGGGTGTTGGTGGTGTGAAGCTCTTCGACGGCGCCCAAAGGAGCCAACAGAGCGCGCAAGGCTTGACACCGCGCCTCAACAGATTGGGCCAGACCTTCCACACGCACCGCCGTCACACTGCGGCCGCAATCTTTGACGTATGAAACCGCCGAACGACGGGCAATATTTTGGGGCAAATGCGCCACGCCGGAAACTTCGAAAGTGCTGTTTTGGGCCAAGCGCATGCATTTGCCCGCATCTTCAGCGCCAAACACCAATAAGGTTCGAGATTTTTCCGGCCGGGGCAGAACTTTAAACGTCACCTCCGTCATCACCGCCAAGGTGCCCATGGACCCCACCATCAGCTTGCTCAAATCGAATCCGGTGACGTTTTTCACCACCCGACCGCCGGATTTAAAGTTTTCTCCGCGCCCGCTCACCGCATGAAAGCCCAACAAGTGATCCCGCGCCGAACCCACAAGGGGTCTGCGCGGTCCAACTTGGGCGGTCGCAAACACGCCGCCAATGGTGCCGCCTGTGGTGCCGTACAAAGCCCCTTCGCCACGCGGTTCAAAGGCCAAAATTTGTTTCGCATCGTCGAGTGCGGCTTGAATTTCGACCAGCGGCGTTCCGGCCTTGGCCGACATCACCAATTCTTCGGGTTCATACAACAAAATACCCGACAGATCGGAAAGATCCAAAATGGCTTCGGCCGACACCGCCCGGCCCAGGCCTCGTTTTGATCCATGGCCGATGATTTCAAGAGGCCGTGGCGTTTTTGTGGCGGCCCATTGAACCGCTTGTAAAACTTGATCCGCATTTTGGGGTTTTAAGGTTTCTATCATCGCATCAAAACCGGGGAATGTCGGGAAACGCGAGTTTTCCGTCTTTCACATGCATCTGGCCCAATTCCGCACAACGGTGCAAGGTCGGATACACCTTGCCGGGATTGAGCAAGCCCGAGCCATCGAACGCACATTTAAGGCGTTGTTGTTGCTTTAAGTCGTCTTCGGTAAACATTTCGCCCATCAAATCTCGTTTTTCCACACCAATGCCATGTTCACCAGACAAAACGCCACCGACCTCGACGCACAATCTTAAAACGTCATGACCCAAGGATTCCGCCTTGTCCAGTTCGCCTTCAATGTTGGCATCGTACAAAATCAAAGGATGAAGGTTGCCATCGCCCGCATGAAAGACATTGGCAACGCGCAAGCCATATTGGTCGGACAGGCCTTGAATACGATCCAAAACTTCGGCCAGACGATGGCGCGGAATGGTGCCGTCCATGGTCAGGTAATCCGGTGAAATATTGCCCATGGACGGAAACGCCGACATGCGACCTTTCCAAAACTGTTCGCGTTCAGCATCGTCTTTGCTGATTTTAAAAAACGTCGATTGAGCCTCTTTGGCAATTTTAGCCACCCGTTCGGTCAAGCATTGCACCTCAATTTCGGGACCGTCCAATTCCATCACCAACAACGCTTCGACGTCCAAAGGATAGCCGGAATCGACGAAGCCCTGCATGGAATGAATGGCCATTTTATCCATCATTTCCATGGCGCTGGGAATAATACCCGAGCCAATGATGTTCGCCACGCAATCGCTCCCGTTGGCAACGCTGTCAAAGCCAATCAACAAGGCTTTGACCGTGTCTGGTTGTTTTAAAATACGCACCGTGACTTCGGTGATGATGCCCAGCAACCCTTCGGACCCGGTCACGGCTCCCAACAAATCCAGACCCGCCGCATCCATGTGTTTGCCGCCAAGGCGAATGATCTCGCCGGTCATCAAAACCAGTTCGACCCCCAACACATTGTTGGTGGTGAGACCGTATTTCAAACAATGCATGCCGCCCGCATTTTCGGCAATGTTGCCGCCAATGGTGCAGGCGATTTTCGACGATGGGTCCGGGGCGTAATAAAACCCCTCGTCTTGGACCGCATCGCTTATGGCCCGATTGGTGACACCGGGCTGCATCACAACGGCCCGGTTTTCATAGTCTATGTCGGTGATTTGGTTGAGTTTTCCCAACCCAAGCGTCACCCCATCGGCCAACGGAAGAGCCCCGCCCGACAAGCCCGTACCCGCGCCACGGGGAACGATTTTCACGTCCATTTCATGACACGCTTTTAAAACTTCGGACACTTGCTCGGTCGTTTGCGGCAAGACCACGACCATGGGCAATTGTGTGTAAGCCATCAGCCCGTCACATTCGAAAGCCACAAGCTCGTCGGCCGCTTCGATCACTCCATCGCAAGACACAATCCGGCCCAGCCTGTGAATAATCTCAGACCGCCTTGCAAGCGTCTTCGCATCGGGTGTCGGCATTTCCATGGCTAAGCTAGACCTTATTCAAACATGACTTTACTCAAACAGAATCTTTTGGGCCGCAGCCACGGCAACACCGGATTCAATCGGAGCCTTCAGAGCCGATAACGTTCCGTCCAAAGCCGACAAGCACATCACCACATGAGC
>JAESSV010000281.1 GCA_016763895.1 Magnetovibrio sp.
AAGTTCTTGATATTGGTTGTGGAACGGGTCTGTGGAGCTTCATGGCAGCAGAACAAGTTGGGCTACATGGCAAGGTGATTGGCATTGATCCAAACCCAGATTCAATCGCAATAGCGAATGAGAGGCGTAATTCTCACTATTTAAAGTCTGTGATAAAATTCAAAAAAAGCGACATTAAAGAAGCCGTCAAAAGTCTGTGTGATTTCGATGTTGTGCTTATGTTTAACGTTTTGTCATATTTTGATAAACCCGAAGACTTACTTGCTCAGTGCCTTTCTTTTCTTAAACCAGGGTCACGTCTTATTTTAAAGGACTCAGATCTTCAGTCTGACCAGTTCTGGCCAGATAACGATTACCTCCATGAACAGATTTTGAAAGAAACAAGTACAAAAACGCATGTAAAAATTGGCGGAGGTTACGACCCTTTTTTTGCTCAAAAAATACCCGGAATATTGAAAAAATTTAGCACAATTAGAGTCTCTACGATTAGCCAATCTATCATATTGGCACACCCCTTTACGCATCAAGAAAGAAATTATATTCGATCTAATGCTCTTACCCTTGCAGATATTGCTTGGAAAAATGGGGCTCGGAAAAATGGAGCTCGGAAAAATGGGAATAAGTGGGCCTCACTATTTTCAGCCAAGAGCCCTGATTGTATTTTTGAGAATTCTGAATTTGCTTATTCAACAACTGAATTTGCCTTTCAAATCATCGTCGGCTGAAGATCAAATGACATTTTTATTTTCTTTATGTAAGGTGAAATGCTGCTTTTGTTTTCTTTTTGAAAATTTTGAAACAAATCGTTAATACGTGATCCATATACGGCACCTAGGCTATTTATTATCGGACTTAACAATGGGATTTGATAGATACCGCCAACTAGGCTTGTTAACGCTTGAATGAACGCATTTATATCAATATTATCTTGTTTATTTTCTAAGCCGTTTAACAAGTTTGATGCCCAATCATTATACCCTAAATTGTCTTCATCTAAATGTGTAGACAAGCATGTTGAAGAGAGCCCAGTACAGGTTTCTTCTATAGATTTGTGGTATGCCTCACAAAAACGAGCCCAGTCTCCATTGCGTAGTACATGTAATTCTTCATATGGTCTTTTTAGTATATCGTTACATTCTTTTGGGGTTAACAATTGTTTTAAAAAGAACTCAAATATTTTGGGCGAATAAAGGAATGACTTCACATCTTGCCGGTTGATATTGATCGTGTGATCCAGCAAACCTCCGCTTAATTTAGTGTTGTAAGTATAAACACCTGGAACAGTTTTATTTAACAATGAATGCCAAGATCCCACGAAGCACTCCTCAACTGTACGGTGGGCTTTCTTGCTCAATATTTTCCCTTTGAGAGCATTGTTAAATGAGCTTCCAATAAGTTGCCCTGTTAGTTTTTTGGAGCTATCTACGGCCTCCTCAATATACTTATAGTCAACTCCAGATTTGTCTATATTGGTATTATTTAATGCATTCAAGAAAGATTCACTAGTCTCATCATCCGGACGGCTTTCAGAACGATAAACTGTGTTGTTACGTTCTGCATTGGCTACCATAAATAAGGGCTCTAATCCCATTGCAAGATTCTGATCCATTCTTCGCCCAGATGATTGATGAGAGAATTCTAGTGCATTACCAAACATCTCAAAGGAAGTTTTCCCTCCCCACCCACAAATCCGCACGACCCCAAGGTGCATCATAGATATAAATTTTTCATTATTTATTACTCCTAAAATAACAGATTCAATAAAAGGATCTGAAATATTAAATAATGTACCCGTTTGAATATAAATTTCATCGAAATACATAGATAAATAAGTTAAATTATTAATATGTTTGTCTATTTCTATTCTTAAATGACAAGCGCGGTCGCTATTATATTGAGAAAACGCATATTTATATTCTGACATTTCATCATAAAATACGGTTCTTTTGCCTTTGCTAGCATCGGCAATAAATTCCGTTTGTTCATAAAACAGTGAGGTAGAGTTTGTCATTGAAGGCCAAGTTTATAATTCCGAGTTATCACTCTACCTCCCCCGCAAATTTGCTCCCCTTATCGCTTCATGTAGTTTTACGTCAGAGACGTGGGTGTAGATTTCTGTGGTGGTTATGCTGGCGTGGCCGAGGAGTTTTTGGACGTAGCGGATGTCTACGCCGTTTTCCAACAGTTGGGTGGCTGTGGTGTGGCGGAACATATGCGGGGTTATGGTTCGAGACAGGCCTTGAGTTTCGACGTGTTTGTGCAAGGCTATGCGGATGGAATTGGGGGTACAGGCTGCGGCCCGTTGGGTGACCAACAAACAATCGCTTAGGGGGGATTTTTGCGCCCGGATGTGCAGGTAATGGGACAAAACCGTGCGCAGGGCCTGATCCACTAAATAGACTTTGCGTTCACGGTTGCCTTTGCCTTTTATGGTAATTATGCCCGTTTCCAGGTCTAGATTTTCAAGTTGGATAGAACACAGTTCTCCCACCCGAATGCCCGTTGAAAACAAAATTTCCAAGGCCAACAACAAGCAATCATCCGAAAAAGTAACCTCAGAAAAGGTCAACGCCCGGGGGCTTCCCATCAAAGACCGAAGTTCAGACTTTGAAAGATTCTTGGGCAGTTTCTTGGGAATTTTAATATGGGTGCGAAAGCCTAAAAATGGGTTGTGTTCAATGCGGCCTTCATCTTCTAGCCAGCGAAACAAGACTTTCAAACATGCAACCCGTCTTTTGATGGTGGTGGGGGCTAGGCGCCGGGCAGCAAGGTCGCTGATCCAGGCCCCGATGGTGTCCTTGCTGAGCAAATCCAACCCATCTGATCGCTTTAGCCAATGCCGAAAGTCGTTCAAATCTTGTTGATACGCCCGCACCGTATGACCGGAGAGGTTCTTGCGGCGGCAATCCTCTAAAAAATCATTTTGGGCGGAAATTAGATCTAACACGTTCGGCTCCAAAAGATTTGAGGGTGGGATAAACCTCTTACAAATGGGCGTGAAAATCAAATTATATAATATTTTCAGATACTTAAGTGAAACTCTCTTGGGGAGTGCGGCCTAGGCGTGTATTAATTTCAAGCTTCCCCAACCGTATCCCCGATGGTGTCGACGCTGTCGGTATCATCCCCGTCTCTGGGCGGCAACGTGATGAAACCGCCGGAGCCGGCCAAATGGTGCGTTTCCAAATCGGCGGTCATGGCTTTGGTTATGATTGCCGCCCATTCCATTTTTGCGGCGGCATTATTATGCCCAGATTCGGCGGCTTGTTCGGCCAAAATACGCATGCCGCCTTCCAACATGGAAAAGGCATGGGTCAAGACCAAAGCTTGATCGTGGCTAAATTCAAAACCACCCGTTTGTTCAAAAGCATCTGCTAATTCAATGAACAACTCGCCGGTTTGCACCAAATCCCCCGGATCAACATCGGGCTCTGTTTCGGTTAAGCGTTCTGATAAATACCGTACGATAGAGGCAAATATCTTGGCTTCGGCGTCTTTGCCAATGACATCTTCGTTGGTATGTTCTTGTGGGGGCTCATTTATATCCGTCATCGTTTAGGCTTTCTTTTGAGGGTCTGAACTTGGCATACCATATCGTGTTCCCGATCAAGCAACAAGGCTTGCGAGGGCCATCTTGCCTCCGTATGTTAGGGGGGAATGTTAAGCGAGAGTGATCATGACCACGCTGCACCTGTTTTTGTACATATTGCTGGGGATACTTGCCCAAATAACGTTGGCCGCTTTGCTGGCCGGTTATCGTCATTTGCGCAGCTATCAACATTTGCAAAAGCGCATGGCGGGCATGGGCGACGAGACGCCTGCACAACCGCGCTTAAAAGATTTCATACCCAACGTCAGCAAGACCAAGGCGGCTCCTTGGGATGGCTTTCGGGATTTCAAAGTGGTGCGCCGCGTGTTTGAGGACTTCGACCAAAACATTTGTTCGTTTTACCTTCAACCCACCGATGAATTGCCCTTGCCCGATTTCAAGCCCGGACAGTTTTTAACCTTTAGCCTCGACGTCCAAGATATTAAAAGCGGTAAAACCGAAACCATAACCCGGTGTTATTCCCTGTCCGATGGGCCGGGTTATCCTTATTATCGTATTTCTGTTAAGCGGGCGCTCGCCCCCCAAAATCAACCAGACGTGCCCCCCGGCGTATCCTCAAATCACTTCCACGATCATGTTCAGGAAGGCGATGTTTTGCGGGTCCGCACGCCCAGTGGACATTTCTTCTTGGCCCCCGACACCACCCCCATCGTCTTGGTCGGCGGGGGGATTGGCATTACGCCGATGTTGTCCATGCTCAACGCAACATTGGATGCGGGCAACATCCGCGACATTTGGCTATTTTACGGCGTTTCCAATTCATCCGATCATGCCTTGAAACCCTATCTGGAAGAATTGGCCCTTAAACACGACAATCTTCATTTGCACGTCTGTTATGGGCACCCATTGCCCGACGATACCGTCCAAAGTGATTTCCATCACCAAGGTTATGTGGATGTGAAATTGTTGCGCGAAACCCTGTCTTACCAAATTTATAATTTCTATGTCTGTGGCCCAAGACCGATGATGGAAACGTTGATTCCGGCGCTGGAAGATTGGGGCGTCCCCCATCAACACATTCATTACGAAAGCTTTGGCCCGGCTTCTATCATCCGAAAATCAACACAATCGGCGCCCGTGTCACCCGAACAAGATGCCCCCGCCATAAATGTCACATTTGCAAAATCGGGGGAAACGCTGGTTTGGGATGGAAGCTCTGATACCCTTTTGGATTTTGCCGAACAGAACGGAATCGAAATCAGTTCGGGGTGTCGCGCGGGCGGCTGTGGGTGTTGCCAGACCAAAATTATCAGTGGCGAAGTGGATTATACCCACATGCCCGATTTTGACACCGAACCCGGCACATGTTTGATGTGTGTTGCTCGCCCCACCCAAGACTTAACGCTAGAGGGATAAGATTTCCGCATGGACAAAAGCCTTTTTCGCCAGGAAATATTACCGTTTTTAGGGCAATTCAGCCTGTTGCTGATTGGATCGATCCTAGGCGGGCTGGTTTTAGATATATTCCAATTGGAATGGATTGGGCGGTGGTTGGGTATCGCCGGAATCTTACTGATCATGGTGTCGTTTTTATATTCCTTGCGCAAACGCAAAATCATCACCTTTGGCAACCCAAAATTTCTTTTGAAGCTACACGAAGTTTTAACATGGATCGGGTCGTTGTTTGTGTTGGTTCATGCGGACCTTCACTTCAACGCTATTTTGCCGTGGATCGCCATGATTGGCATGGTGCTGAATGTTCTCAGCGGCATGGTCGGACAACGCTTGTTGCACAGATCGAAAATGCACCTCACCGAAATGCAAAAAACCTACCGTTTAAAAGGTATGAACAAAGAAGAAATTGACCAAGAGATTTTTTGGGATTGCGTGACGTATGACTTGATGGCGAAATGGCGCGTTGTGCACTTCCCCATTTCATTGGCTTTTGCTGTGATCACCTTGGGCCATATTCTGAGCATTTTGTTGTTTTGGGAATGGAAATGAGCACATTTGTCAAAACCATAATCTGGATCAACTTAGCCATTCTCATCGTGCTGGCGGTTACGTATGCCCACTTGATGATCAGCCCCGGTCCCCTTGTCGACGGTCACCAAGAATTGGAAACGGATTGTTTCGCGTGCCATACGCCGTTTATGGGCGCTACGGCGGACAACTGTATCGTTTGTCACAAAATTGCCGACATTGGCTTGCGCACCACCAAGGGCAAACCCGTTTTAAAGAAAACCACGCCCAATCAACCGCCTAAAACTGCGGTTCCGTTCCATCAAAAATTGCTTGAACAAGACTGCACAGGCTGTCACACGGATCACAAAGGCGTTGCCGTTTATCGCAAGAATTTCAAATTTTCCCATGACTTGCTGGCGCCCAAAACCCGCGAACAATGTGTCGCATGTCATCTTAAACCAGAAGATAAGATCCACGAAAAAGCATCAGAAACCTGCTTGACGTGTCATGTGCAAGAAAAATGGAAACCGGCCACGTTTAAACATGATCAATTGTCCAAGGCCGAATTACAAAACTGTGTAAGTTGTCACAAATTACCCGAAGACAAACTACACGAAAACACATCTGATCAATGTGCCGATTGTCATCAAACCAAGGCCTGGAAGCCTGCGACGTTCAGCCACGAAAGTTTGCCACCCGCACAATTACGTCAATGTGTTGCGTGCCATGCAAAAGTTCGTCCCGATGACATGCGCCACAGGCAATCGTCAAAGCGCTGAGGGAATTGTCACTTCACCAACAAATGGGCCCCCGCGAAAGATCGCTCTGGCTTGGGGGGGCAAACCTTTAGTCCGACCCGTCAACGCACCCCACGTCAAAACAGTCCGGGCCAAAACAGTCCGGGCCAAAACACCCAGCGCCCAACATTTACACCGCCTAGCACAGGAGGAAATGCCCCTGATTGGTGGTTAGAACAACGCAAAAAACGCCTTAATCGCCGATAAAAAGCACGGGAAAAAAATGGCCTTTCCCTGCGGGCTCCCACCCCAAGCTGGCGGTCCGATCTAAATGCGTGGAGCGGGTGAAGGGAATCGAACCCTCGTCTTAAGCTTGGGAAGCTTCTGCTCTACCATTGAGCTACACCCGCAGCGTTTGGGCTGTGGAAGGGGAAACGGGCAACAGGAAAAGGCCTGTCGCCCGTTCTTGTTTTACGTAAAGCCGGGTCGCGTATTTTTTATGACTTGCGCACCTCGACCAAGAAACGATCCATTTCGTCATTTAAGATTACGGACTGTTGGGCCAATTCGTTGGCGGCGGACAACAGTTCAGAAGACGCGAGACCTGTTTCACTTGCGGCTTCCGTTACGCCGGAAATATTGGCCGTAACCTCGTCGGTCCCACTTGAAACTTGTTCAACGCTGCGGGCGATTTCTTGCGTCGCAGCACTTTGTTCTTCGATCGCCGCAGCAATAGAGCCTGAAATCGAACTGATTTGTTCAATGGTCGATGAAATGCCGCCAATGGCATTCACCGCATTTTGTGTCGCGGCCTGAATGTCGCCGATTTGGCCACTGATTTCTTCGGTCGCTTTGGCCGTTTG
>JAESSV010000282.1 GCA_016763895.1 Magnetovibrio sp.
CGCGGCTTGTTGGTCGATGCCTTTTAACAAATCAAAGGCCACCCGGTGCACGTTTGTGACCGGGTTGAGCTGACCCGATGGGGGGTGCCAGACAAAAGCATCTGCACCGTCAAGGGATGGCGGAGCAAGGGATTGGGGAGCCAGCCGTTCAAGGGCCTCTGCAATGCGTTCTAAAACCGGGGAAAGATTATGTTTCATCATAAAATGACCGTAAAGGGTCTCTAATTTGCCGTCAATGCCAACCAAATGCAGAAAAGCGTACAGAGACGATTGCATAAGTGCGTGGGAAGGTTATATTCCGCGTAGCTTTTATTTTTTGTCCATAGGCCTGCAAGGCCCAAGGAGTGTTTTATGTTGATTTCGCCTGCTTTTGCTCAAACAACTGATGTTGCTGCCCAGTCCGGATTGTTTCAATCCATGGTGCCCCTGATTTTAATTTTTGGTGTGTTTTATTTTTTGTTGATCCGTCCTCAACAAAAAAAGCAAAAAATGCACAAGGAAATGTTGGGCTCTATTCGCCGGGGCGATCGGATCGTAACGGCTGGGGGTATTCTTGGCACCGTGGTTAAAGTGATTGGTGACAGCGAGCTGAAGGTGGAAATTGCGGATGGCGTAAAGGTCCGGGTCGACCGGGGCTTTGTTTCCAACGTGATTGCCAAACCAGAACCAGCGGACAAAGCTGATAAGACCGATCAGGGCAACGAAGGTGATGATGCCTCCGACACGAAAAGCAATGATAACGATGATCAAAACCAAGAGGACCAAGCCGCTGAAAAAAGTGGTTTGAAAAAGCTTCTTAAAGATTAATCTATCGTTCGATTTTTCAATTGCCTCACCCACAAAAGCCTCTTCCCTAAAAGGCGTAACCTATCATAAGGACGATCCGGCATGCTTAAGTTTGAAACTTGGAAGGTCACGTTGATTCTTGGCCTCTGTGCCTTGGGCCTTCTGTTTGCCGCGCCTAATCTTTTGGACCGTTCTACGGCCGAAGGCTTGCCCGGGTGGGTGCCCAGCAGCCAGGTGAATTTAGGCCTGGATTTGCAAGGGGGCTCACACCTGTTGCTTGAAGTCGAAGTGGGCGTGGTGATTAAAGAACGTTTAGATGGCTTGCTTGATACGGTGCGTACGCAATTGCGCAAAAGCAAAACACGTTACACCGGATTAAGGCTTGTGCGGGGCGGGGTCACGGTGACCATCAAGGATGCAAACCTTGCCCAGGCGGCTTATGACGAAATCCGTATTTTAGACACCGGCTATGAAAGCAACCTTTCTGATGCGGGCGTGATCACCATGGTGATGACGGAAAAAACGCAACGCGATCGAAGCGTTGCGGCGGTTGATCAATCCATAGAAATTGTGCGCCGCCGAATTGACGAAACGGGCGTTAAAGAACCGACCATAGTGCGCCAAGGCGACGACCGGATTTTGGTTCAAGTGCCGGGGTTGGACGACCCTGAACGTTTGAAACGGTTGCTGGGGAAAACGGCGAAACTGTCCTTTCACCTGCTTGATGACAAAGCGTCTATGGCAGATGCCCTTGCGGGCAGAATACCTCCGGGAACGCGGTTGATGCCGTCCCAAGATGAAGTGGATTCCATGGGGAACCCGCGCATGTATCTGGTGAAAAAACGCATCATGGTTGGCGGCGATACCTTGATTGATTCCTCTCCGGCTTTTGATCAACGCACGAGCGAGCCTGTTGTGAACTTTCGTTTTGACACCATTGGCGCCAAGCGGTTCGGCAAAGTCACCATGAACAACGTCAACAAACCCTTTGCCATTGTTTTGGATGGCAAGGTTTTATCCGCACCCGTGATCCGTGAACCTATTTTGGGGGGCGCCGGGCAAATCAGCGGAAACTTCAGCGTTGCCGAAGCCAATGACTTGTCTTTGTTATTGCGTGCGGGTGCGCTCCCGGCTCCGCTCACCATTTTAGAAGAACGCTCGGTTGGTCCGGGCCTAGGGGCAGATTCGATCACGGCCGGTAAATTTGCGTCCCTTCTTGGACTCGTCGGTGTGATCGTCTTTATGGCTTTGTATTACGGTCGTTTTGGTTTGTATGCCGATGTGGCTTTGATTTTGAATATGGTGATCATCACAGCCTTGTTGTCCATGTTACAGGCCACCTTAACCCTTCCGGGCATTGCCGGCATCGTGTTGACCATCGGTATGGCGGTGGATGCCAACGTGTTGGTGTTTGAACGCATTCGCGAAGAACTCAAAGCCGGACGCAAAGTGATGTCTGCTGTTGATGCGGGCTATAAACGAGCCTTTGTCACCATTGTGGACGCGAACGTGACCACATTGATTGCCGCAGTTTTGTTGTTTGCCTTTGGCTCTGGCCCGGTTCAAGGCTTTGCCGTGACTTTGGCCATTGGCATTATTTCATCCATGTTCACGGCCATTTGGGTCACCCGATTGTTGGTGGCTTCTTGGTTGCGGCGCGCGCGTCCAACGTCTTTGGAATTTTAGGGAAAATATATCATGTCTCGTTTTAAATTTATTCCCGAAAACCCCAACGTCAATTTTCTGGGTCGACGTATTATATTCTTTGTTTTCTCGGCCATTTTGGTGTTGTCGAGTATCGGTGTGTTTTCGGCCAAAGGCATGAATTACGGCATCGACTTTACCGGTGGCATCATGATTGAGATCAAAACCGATGTGCCCGGTCGTATCGGCGAAATGCGCAAGACACTCAAAAACCTTGGTTTAGGTTCGGTCGAGCTTCAAGAATTCGGCGCATCCGACGATATTTTGATCCGTTTACAAGCCCAAAAGGGTGGTGAAAAAGCACAACAATCCGCCGTCAAAATGGTGAAGGAAGCCTTGGGGTCCGGCAACGAATACCGACGCACGGAATTGGTGGGGCCAAAGGTTTCCGATGAATTGTTTTGGAATGGCGTGTATGCGGTGCTTTCCGCAATTTTAGCCATCTTGTTTTACATCTGGATACGGTTTGAATGGCAGTTTGGGTTGGGCGCGGTGATCGCGTTAAGCCACGATGTGATTTCCACAATTGGTATTTTTTCACTGTTGGGCTTGGAATTCAACTTATCCACGGTCGCAGCGGTTTTGACCATTGCCGGGTATTCCATCAACGATACCGTGGTGGTGTTTGATCGCGTTCGGGAAAACTTGCGCAAATACAAAACCAAACCCATGGATCAGTTGCTTAACGAAAGTGCCAACGAAACGCTGTCGCGGACCGTGATGACGTCTTTGACCACCTTGTTGGCCTTGGTGGCGTTGTACTTCTTTGGCGGAGAAATTATTCGTGATTTTGCCTTTGCCATGATTTGGGGAGTGATCATTGGGACTTATTCTTCGGTCTGTTTGGCGGTTCCCTTGTTGTTGCGTTTGGGCCTGCATCGTCGGTCCAATGATGACGAGGGTCCATCGTCTACTATTGAACAGACGTCTTTGTAATGTCCCTTGATATCACGCCCATGACGCCCGCCAACCGCCAGTTGGTGCAGGCTTATGGTGAGGGTGGGTTTAAGATCACCAAGGTCGCCTATGAGGGCTCTGTCTTGATGTTTTTGGACCACAGCCAAGACTGGTCCGGGGCCTTGACCATGGACGGTCTCAAAGCCATTGTTGAAGCTGAGAACAAGGTTGAAATATTAGTGGTCGGGTGCGGAGATACCTTCACCTTGCCCCCCGAAGATCTTCGCATCGCCCTAAAATCACACGGCATCGTATTGGAATGGATGGACACAGCGGCGGCGTGTCGAACCTTTAACATCTTGTCCATAGAAGAACGTGCGGTGGCGGCGGCTTTGGTTGCGGTGGGCTGAGCCACGGTTATGAACGC
Organism: Magnetovibrio sp.; assembly: GCA_016763895.1. Lineage (GTDB taxonomy): Bacteria > Pseudomonadota > Alphaproteobacteria > Rhodospirillales > Magnetovibrionaceae > JANLGW01. Next base: position 3,815 of record JAESSV010000282.1, read on the forward strand.
CAAACATATTTAGATTACAGTTTAGATTACCGTAAAGTCACATGATATTCATGGGATGGCATTTATGGGAAGATGGTGCGCGAAGCCTTTTTCCGGCTTTCGGGCTTGGCCGATGGCGACGTATGCCAAGGTCTCAGGTCAAGGTCTTTGGCCAAGGTCTCTGGCCAAGCTCTCTAAGTCTCAGGCCTTCCACCCGTGGATAGACCGAAACAGCCCAAAGCATTAAGCTTCGGGCTGTCTTAACGTCAGGTCAGGGGATTAGCCCTTAAAGTTTTCACTGGCAAATTCCCAGTTGATGAGTTTGTTCAAGAATGTGTCTAAGAAATCTGGACGGCGGTTTTGGTAATCCAGATAATAGGCGTGTTCCCAAACGTCACAGGTGATAATGGGTGTCGCTCCGTCTGTGAGCGGGCATTCTGCGTTGGGGGTTTTGGCAATTTCAAGTTTGCCATCCCGCAACACCAGCCACGCCCAACCGCTGCCAAATTGGGTGAGACCTGCGGTTTTAAACGCGTCTTTAAAGCCGTCAAGAGAGCCAAAAGAAGCGTTGATTGCGTCCGCTAATGCACCACTGGGAGCCCCGCCGCCGGTGGGGCTTAGGGAATTCCAAAAGAATGTGTGGTTCCAGATTTGAGCGGCATTGTTGAAAATACCAGCCTTTGAGGCATCGCCAGCGGTGGCTTTCATGATGTCTTCAAGGCTTTGATTTGCAAAGTCCGTGTCGGCGACCAATTTGTTTAAATTTACGACATATGTGTTGTGATGCTTGCCATGGTGAAAATCCAGGGTATTGGCTGAAATATGGGGAGCCAAAGCGTCTTTTGCATAAGGTAGGTTTGGGAGTTCGAATGCCATGAGAGACCTCATTAAAAAAGTTAAAATGAATATTGCTAATAACATAGTACGTTTGTCGGGAATTTCAATTGAACTTTGTACATCTGTTTAAAATTGTGCTTTAAAATCCTTTTACCAACCCTTTTTTTGAGCCGTTTATGCATGCCCACACTTGATCCAGAAAATTATGCCCTCGCCAGATCTGACCGCGCCCGGTATTTGTGCGCGCTTGCGGCCCCTCGACGTAAGCGGGATAGTGTGTTGACTTTGTTGGCTTTCGACCAAGAAATTGCGCGCATTCCAAAACTGGTGAGCGAGCCATCCTTGGGGGCCATTCGTTTACAGTGGTGGCTTGATGCTTTGTCCGTCATGGCCGAAAGCTCTGCTCCGACCCATCCTATTTTGAAAGCTCTGGCGCCTTTGGGCCTTGACGTTGATGGGTTACGGCGTTTGGTTGAGGCCCGCAATTTTGATCTTGAGCTCGCCCCGGTTTCAATGACGTGCCTGCAAAACTATGCCTTGGCCACCGGGGGCGCGTTTCAAGCCCTTGTTTTGGACCTTTTGGGCGTTGTCGATCCAGAGGTTCATCAGGCTGCTCGATACATTGGCGCGGCGGCCACCTTGGCCAATTTGATGCAAGGGGACACCGATATCGCCCCCGGCGTTTCCGCATCTCAGTTGAAGGACAAGGCTGAAGAATGGCTGGAAAAAGCTCAAAACTTTGATCTGTCCCCACTGCATAAGAAATCAGCCCAACCCATATTGTTGCTGGCCCCATTGGTCAAACGCCGCTTAACGTTGGGTGACGGGGCAAATGAAACTGTGGCCGCGGTGGTGCGGGTGTGGTGGGGGAAAGCCACAGGTCGGTATTGAGCTCGTTATTGAGCTCGGTATTGAGGGCATACTAAACCCTTCTGCTTAGGGAATTTAAGTTTATGGCACCCGGCTTTCCACCGTTTTAATCCTAAAAGCCTTTGGGAAGTCTTGTTTTGAGCTTAAACTTATACCGTCAGTTACGGACCGCCATGAAACCCCAAGCTGGAGAATGTAAATGTCAGAACATGTCTATAAAAAAATCGAACTCGTTGGAAGTTCCAAAGTCGGCATTGAAGACGCCATTGAAACGGCCATTAGCACGGCTTCTAAATCCATTGACCATTTGGATTGGTTCGAAGTCGTTGAAACACGCGGCCACATTGTGGATGGCAAAGTTGGTCATTATCAAGTGGTCATCAAAGCGGGCTTTCGCATTGAACCATAAGGCCTGAACCATAAGGCCTAAACCATAAGGCCTAAACCATAAGGTCTAAACCATAAGTCCTGAACCATAAGAATATTAAGGGTGATCAAAACCGAAGGTGGCTGGTGATCATTGGGCCAGAATTGGAATAAATATATCCGCAAATTCTTCCAATTTTGCGGCACCAACACCATGAACGTCGGCAAAAGCAGCTTTGTCTTGGGGGCGGGACCGGGCCATGTCTTCGAGCGAACGATCCGAAAAAATGATATACGCCGGCTTTCCGCGCTCTCGGGCCAATTGGGTGCGCTTGTCCTTGAGGCGGGTCAACATGGTGACTTGTTCCGGTGTCAGGTCTTCGGGGGCTTGGGCTGGTCCTGAGCCTTGGCGTGTTTTCTTCACCGATTGGGGCTGGATCACGTCCTTGCGGTAACGAAATTGTGCCTCGCCGTTCAAAATGGTCTGGCCTTTGGGGGTGAGGCTTATGCCGCCATGTCCAGCAACGTCCAGGTGCAAGATGTTTGCGGCGACCATTTGGCGGACGATGGATCGCCAGGTGTTTTTGCTTAACTCTGTTCCTTGGCCATAAGTCGGCAGTTGGTCGTGGTTACAAGACCGTATTTTTTGCGTATCGCCCCCCCGCAAAACGTCCACGATGTGGGCTTGACCAAACATTTGCCCGGTGGCAATGACCGTCGTTAGAAGTTTTTGAGCCTCAGGTGTGCCGTCCACCATTTCGGGTGGATTGAGGCAGATGTCGCAATTGTTACAGCCCGCCTTGTCCGTTTGATTTTCGCCGAAATACGAAAGCAAGGCCTTACGCCGACATTCGGGGGCTTCACAATAAGAAATCAAAGCATCCAGGCGTTTATGTTCACGGCGTTTATGATCCGCTTCGCCGTTTTCTTGATCGATAAACATGCGCCGCATGCGAAGATCGTTCAGGCCATAAACCATATGGGCAACCGCAGGCTTACCATCCCGTCCGGCGCGCCCAATTTCTTGATAATACGCTTCCATGCTGCCCGGCATGTCGGTGTGACAAACAAAACGCACATCGGGTTTGTCGATGCCCATGCCAAAAGCGATGGTGGCAACGGCAACCACATCGGGTTCAATCATAAAGGTTTTTTGGTTGTTCGTGCGTTGACTTGAGCTCATCCCCGCATGATAAGCCAAGGCCTTAACGCCGTTGTCGTTTAAAAAAGCGGCGGTTTTTTCGGTTTTGGCCCGGGACAGGCAATACACGATGCCGCTTTCGCCCGAAAAGGTTTTGACCACGTCCAACAATTGACGGTTGGCGTCCGTTCGCATGTGAACTTCAAGACGAATGTTGGGGCGGTCAAATCCGGAAATAAAGCGCTTGCCCTTGCCGCCAAACAATTTTGCGACAATGTCGTCTTGGGTCGCCGTGTCGGCTGTGGCGGTGAGGGCGACTATGGGAACATTTTTGAAAAGATCTTTCAGCCGGGACAAGGATTCGTATTCCGGGCGAAAAGAAGGTCCCCAACGCGAAAGACAGTGAGCTTCATCCACGGCAATCAGACGGATGGGAAGCTTGCTCAACGCGGACAACATGCGGTCCGTCATCAAGCGTTCGGGGGCCAAATATAAAAGCCTCAATTCACCGGACGCCGCGCGTTTCCATACATCAACATTGGTGGTTCTGTCCCGAGAAGAATTGATGGCATCAGCGGCGACGCCCATAAGCTTTAAGGCCGCAACCTGATCTTCCATCAACGCCACCAAGGGCGAGACCACCAAGGTTAAGCCGCCTTTGAGCAGGGCCGGGATTTGAAAGCAAAGCGACTTTCCCGAGCCCGTCGGCATAACGGCCAAAATATGTTCGCCTTCAAGCAATGTATTAACGACTTCGGATTGACCGAGGCGAAAATTATCAAAGCCAAAGACATTTTTAAGAATCTGACGGGGCATAAGTTCAGTATAGGAGTTCGTGTTGGCGCGACCAAGGGGCAAATGTAAGTGGTCTTATAATACGCATTTAAAATAAAACTTTAAATTTAGTACTATTATAACCTTTAAGTAA
>JAESSV010000283.1 GCA_016763895.1 Magnetovibrio sp.
CGGGGGCAACAAAAATAGGCAACCGAGCCATAAAACGAATTCCTTTGGTTCACAAAACGAGCTGGAACCCAACGATTTAAGACGCTACGCGCCGTCCGTCAAGAAAAGTCGCATTGGCTTCGTCATATTATTTTTACATATGTTATGTTACGAACTCAATGGGAGCTTTGCCATGCGTGCATCTATACATTATTTTACGACTTTTGTGATTATTCCGATCTATGGCATACAAGTGTGCCCATACATCGAAGGTCTGCCTGTGATGCAGGTGGTCATTCCCATGGCGATTGCCATGATGTTGCAATGGTCCGTCCGCAAGCCTTTGCGGAATTATCTGGTTGATGCTTACCCGTTAAAGCTTCGTGTGCGCCGTACCTTTTGGCTGGAAGGTGGGTTGTTTCTTGCCACGGCTTTGGGGCTTATGGCGTACAATGGCATCGTGCATGATTTTCCCATTGTCAGTGGCCTTAAAGTGTTGGTCGGTATCGGAGCTCTTGGTTTTTTTGCGGCCATTGATTTGGGCTTAAATGAAGAACGCCGGGTGGCTGCGGCCGTCGAAGCGGGAGAAGGCAAAATCGAGCCCGATTCTGATCCGTACCCCATGACCCGCAAAGTGGCCATGTTTGCGGGCATTTCCATCGGCGTGATGATTTTAATTTTCATGTTGTTGGTGGTCAAAGATTTAGATTGGATCGTCAAAGTCGGCGACACCATACCGCTTAAAGATGCGCGGGCGTCCATTATCAAAGAATTTTCGTTTGTGCTCGCGGTTATTTTACCGCACGCCCTCAACATCATTCGTTCATATGCGATGAATTTAAAATACACCCTGACAATCAAACCACGCTTTTAAGCCTGGTTACGTCTGGCGATTATTCCCGCCATGTGCCTGTGACCAGCAACGATGAATTTGGCATTATTGCTCAACATACCAACACGATGGTTGAACGCATTAAAACCCATGCCCATGAATTGTCCAGAACCCGGGACGTGACCATTTTGTCCTTAGCCACTTTGGCTGAAATTCGGGACAATGAAACGGGTGAACATATTTTGCGCACCCAGCGGTATGTGCGGATTTTGGCGGATCATCTTCAAAGCCATCCCAATTTTTCTGAATTCTTAACCGATGAAATCATCACTTTGATGTTTAAATCAGCCCCCCTGCACGACATCGGCAAAGTCGGCATCCCCGATGCCATTTTGTTAAAGCCCGGTAAGTTGACGGATGATGAATTTGTCATCATGAAAACCCATGCAAGCCTTGGCGCCGAAGCCTTAAACGTTGCCAAGCGGGAATTGGGTGAAAAATCTTTTTTACGTTTTGCCCATGAAATTGCCCTCACCCATCATGAAAAATTTGACGGTACGGGCTATCCCGCCGGCCTCAGCGGACATGATATCCCCCTATCTGGGCGGCTTATGGCGGTGGCCGATGTATATGATGCCTTGATTTCAAAGCGTGTCTACAAGCCCGCCTTTAGCCATGACAAAGCCGTTGGAATCATACGCGAAGGCCGCGGCACTCATTTTGACCCGGATGTTGTTGATGCTATGGATGCTACCGAAGCTGAGTTTCAAGCCATTGCCGTGCAGTACCAAAGTTTGCACACAGATGCCGCTTAGTCATTTTCCAATATTGCGTTTTCGCGCTTCATAAGGCAAAGTCCCGCACATGGATATTTCTTTACTCATTCTTGGAATTGCTGTTGTCGCCGTGGCGATTGCCCTGTGGGCGATGTTTGCGCGCAAAGATAGCTCTGCCAACGATGCTTTGTTGCAACAAATGGCGACGAACCAAGCCGCAAATGATATTCTGGCTCAGCAAATGGCCAAAAGCCAGGGCGAATTGTCCGGGCGCTTGCAAGCCATGAGCGACAGCCAAAACCAAATCAGCCACAATATGGAACAACGCTTGGACAGTGTGTCGAAACGTTTGGGCGACGGCTTAAGCGAACACAGCAAAAGCACCAGCGATGTGATCAAACAAGTCCACGAACGGCTGGCTGTGATCGATACGGCGCAAAAAAATCTGACCGATTTAAGCGATCAGGTGGTGGGGCTGCAAAATATTTTGTCCAACAAGCAAGCCAGAGGCGCCTTTGGGGAAATTCAACTCAATGATTTGGTGGTCGATATTTTGCCGCCTTCGGCTTATGAATTTCAAGCCACGTTGAGCAATGGCAAACGGGCGGATTGTTTGTTGAAATTGCCCAATCCTCCGGGCTCTATCGTGATCGATTCTAAATTCCCCCTTGAAGGTTATCTGGCGTTGCGAAATGCAGAAGACGACGAGGCTCGGAAAGTGGCTCTGCGCGCCTTTGGCACCGCCGTGCTCAACCATGTGCGGGCAATTTCCGAAAAATACATTGTGCCGGGCGAAACGGCGGAAAGTGCGTTGATGTTTTTGCCCAGCGAGGCTGTGTATGCCGAGCTCCACGCGTCCTTGCCCGAAGTGATTGAAAAGTCTTATCGGGCGCGGGTGTGGATTGTGTCGCCGACCACATTAATGGCAACCTTAAACACCGTCCGGGCCGTGCTAAAAGATGCCCATATGCGGGAACAAGCGGGCGTTATACAGGCCGAAGTTTTGACCCTGCTGGATGATGTCGGGCGTTTGGACAAACGGGTGGGCAGCTTGCAAACCCACTTTAAACAAGCGCAAAAAGATATTGGAGAGATTCAAACGTCTTCTGGAAAAATCACGCGCCGGGCGGAACGCATTGAAGACATTCAACTCCACGATGAAACACCTGCGGACGACTTAAATCCGCCACAAACGACCGATAAGATCGCGCCGTCGAGCGGCCGAATCTAACCGGCCCGATCTAACCAGCCCGAATCTAACCGGTCTAATCTAACCAGCCCGATCTAACATGATCCATAAGAGAGACTTAAGTGTATGAGCCCCGAACCTAAAAAAGATAGCAGAGAATACAATCCTGACATAGGCGTCGCTTCCGACGCGCCATCGCACAAAGCGCCGATGTTGTGGATGGGGCTGGTGATGTTGACGTTGGTTGTGTTGACCTTTTTTAGCATGTGGGGACGAGAAAAAATTTCCATTAGAGCCTCACCTATTATCCCAGAGCTAAGCGCATTGGCACAAACCGGACGTGATATTATCAACACGCAATGCATGGCTTGCCACGGTGTGGACGGGACTGGTTTTTCCAAAAAAGACCCGCCTTTGTTGCACCCCATGTACCGCGAAGAAATTTTTCCTGATTTCCACTTTAAGCGGGTTCTCAGAGAAGGCCGTCCGCAAAAGAATTGGCGTTTTGGGCCCATGCCGTCACAGCCTCAACTTTCCGATGCTGACATGAATGGCATCATCGCTTTTGTGAGGGAAGTTCACACCGCAACGGGCGTCGAATAATCCGGATCAAATGAGTTTTGCCCCCTGATCCTGAAATAGGACCCTGTCATAAGACCCCGAAATAAGGTCCTTAAAAAGAAACCGCACCGTCCCCGGGCAAAGGACAGTGCGGCTATAAGGAATTCCCCCAGAAGGGGTGGCCATTGGGTAGAATTCCAGTGCATTAACTTCTTCCAAATGTGGACAGGAAAGAAGCAAGGGAACTTATACAAGAGAGTTGCCACTCTCATTGCAAGCTGCATTATACACATAAAATACCATAACGTGCAATCAGAAACATTCAAAATTGTTTTTGAACAGGCTCATTTAAATGATTGTTCGTGTTTTAGATCGATTTTCGGGCTTTCAAAGCGGCCGACAGCGTGCCTTCGTCTAAATAGTCCAACTCGCCTCCCACGGGAACACCTTGGGCGAGGCCGGTGACCTTGACGTCTATATCTTCCAGACGTTCAGAAATATAATGCGCCATGGTTTGGCCATCGACGGTGGCGTTGGTGGCCAAAACAATTTCTTTTACGGTCTGAATGGATGCGCGCTCAACCAATTGGCCAATGTGCAAATCTTCGGGGCCCACGCCATCCAGCGCGCAAAGCGTTCCGCCCAACACATGGTACAACCCGTTATAACCGACCACGCGGTCCATGGCCCAAAGATCGCCAACTTCTTCAACGACACAAATGAGGCTTTGATCGCGTTTGGGCGATACACAGATGTTGCACGGATCGATCACGTCAATGTTGTGACAAATAGAACAGGTTTTGACGTTTTCTGCGGCATCTTTCAACGCGCGCGACAACGGGTCAAGAAGGGATTCCCGGCGTTTGATCAGGTGCAAGGC
>JAESSV010000284.1 GCA_016763895.1 Magnetovibrio sp.
AAAATCGTCCAAAAATGCCATCAAACGCGCGTTGTTGTGGTGCGCAAAACTTTCATGGGTGCCAAAGGGATCGGGCACAGACGTCAAAGGCTTGCCCAAATGTGCGGCCAACATGTCCTGGTTGGGCAGGTTCGTTGGGACCTTGCGCAATCCATCCATATCGTCAGAAAACGCAAACAACTTGGTCGGCATACCCGTTAAGACCTCAAACGCATGGCGCACCATGGTCGTGCGGGCCACTTCGCCAAAGGTTCCGATGTGCGGCAACCCAGACGGCCCATAGCCCGTCTCAAACAACACGTATCCTTTGTCGGGAACCTTACCCTTTAAAGATTTCAACAATTCCCGAGCTTCGGCGAACGGCCAAGCTTTAGCGGTAGAAGCAAGTTCTTGAAGGGCAGCATTGTCTGAATTTGTCATGGTACTGTTCTTAACTGGTTTGAGATCTTCGCAACCTATTATGAAGCACCTATTGCGTCAACAAAGATGAACAAAATACCGACAAGTTATCGTCCCGATCCTAAAGGTTATCGAAAGAAAAGCAGTACAATCACGGCACCCAAAACCATCGACACCCCACGCCAAAACGCGGCGGGGTCTTTTTCCAAAAGAGGTTTATTTTTAATATACCTTAACGCAGAGTTGGGGTGTTTTAAGTCCGCGACGAATTCTGATAGTTTTTCATAACGCCGGTTGCGATCTTTACAAACGGCCTTTGCCAAGGCCCCATCAATCCAATCAGGCACATCGGAATTAACCGTATGCGCGGGAATATATTTACTTTTTGCGACGTGTTGAGAGGACCTAAAGCCTTTTCCATAAGGGTGCTTGCCGGTCAGCATTTCATAAACAATAACACCCAAAGCGTAAATATCACATCGATTGGACACCGGCTGGCCGGTTAGATATTCAGGGGCCGTATAGTCGACGGTGCCCAAACGGCTTGGATCAATAACAGGCGATATAATTTCTTCAAGGCCCGCAATTTTGACCGATCCAAAGTCAATGATCTTAACCGTTCCATCTCGATTAATGAGAATGTTTTCGGGTTTTAGGTCTTGGTGAATCATTTCCATACGATGAAAGGCGCGCAAGCCGGATGCAAGTTGACAAACAATATTGCGAACATCTCGAATATCGGCTTGGGGATGATCGTCTATCCATTGGCGCAACGTGCAGCCTTCGTTAAATTCGGTAAGAGAATATAAAAAACGACGTTTGCGACGATGGTTTAAAACCTTAAGAACATGCGGGCTGTTGATGCGTTTCCCCCCCCATTCTTCGCGAATAAACAACTGCAAATACGTCGGATCATCTTCAAAATTTACGGAGGGCGTTTTTAAGGCAACTTGATTGCCCGTATCAACATCAATCGCCAGATAAACCTGGCTGCGATTGCTGGAATGAATTTCACGGACCACCCGATAACCGTCAAGGATCATGCCTTCTGACAAGGGTGGCGGAAAAGGCAACATTTGCAATTTATCGAGATAATCATTTTCATCCTCAATGGCTAACGTATTAAGGCGGACGATTTGACAGGTCAGATTATCGGGGCTGCCATTTTGATAAGCGGCGTCAACAATGCTTTTCGCGATGGCATCTGCGGCAACATCGTCACCATCTTTCAACGACTTTAAGAAATCAATTGTTGCCGAATTTGATATATATTCATGCACGCCATCCGTTGTAAAAATGAAAACATCATCGGGTTGGGCCAATACGGTTCGGTAATCAACATCGACATTAAGGTCGATGCCCATGGCCCGGCTGAGAAAGTTTTTTTCGGCAGAAACAATAACCCGGTGATCCTTGGTCAGGGCCTGTAATTCACCATCTCTAAATCGACAGATCCGGGAATCGCCAACATGAAAAATATGTGCCGTAGCCGATTTTAAAACCAAAGTGGACATGGTGCTGACCATGCCGCGATGAGATTGGTAAACCGCTTGACCTTGACCGTATAACCAACGATTTAAAGCGGATAAAGCTTGGCCTGCTGCTGTTTTAACGGTCAGGGTTTCCGATGTTGCATAATAATCGATGAGGAAGTTTTGAACGCACATCTCGCTGGCTTCTTTGCCAGCATCACTGCCGCTCATACCATCGGCAATCACCATGGCGACGCCTTTGGTGTTGAGCAGGGCCTCTTCAGGCACCTGAACCCCGTATGAATCTTCATTTATTTCTTTGCGCCCCGCACTGGTAAATTGTCCAATGGTTAGGGATAGTGTGTTTGCCATCGACCGAAATCCTTACGACACATCAATCAATTCTACCGTACCATCCGGCAACACCTCGGCCATGTGACCTTTGGGTTCATCAAGAAATATATACGTAATCACCATAACAATTGCCGCCGAACAAGCGATGGTTATAAAAAAAGCTTCCGGCGAAACAAAAGACAAAACGGTGAGAAAACAAACGCCCCCCACATTCCCATTCGCGCCCACATTTCCCGCAATCTGGCCTGTCATGCGACGTTTGATAAGGGGCACCATAGAAAATACGGCGCCTTCGCCAGCTTGCACAAAAAAGGAACACGTCATCATGGCAACCACAGCCACCCAAATGGCCCAACTGCTGTCAATTTGTGACAACACAAGATAGCCAATGGTAAGACCCCCCAATAAAATCAGCAAAGTTTTTTTGCGGCCATAACGATCGCTTAACAATCCGCCGCCCGGCCGGGCCACCAAATTCATGAAGGCAAATCCAGACGCCAACAACCCAGCCATAATAATGGACAAGTCAAATGTATCTTGAAAAAACATGGGCAACATGGAAACCACCGCCAGCTCGGATCCAAACGTCACCAAATAAGCAAGATTTAAAACGGCCACTTGTTTGAATTTGTAACGGTGGATTTCGGGAACGACTTCCTTAAAAATGTGCTTATTAACATCATAAATGTGTAAGCCCTGATACAGATAAAGCCCACCCAAACTGATGTATATGACCAACATGGCTCCCTCATTAATGATGCCTAAATTGTCCGGTCCTAATTTCCAATTCAACACACCCATGGCCAAAAATAAGGGCAGTTTGGTCAAGCCATAAAGAATCATGTCATTCCGGCTAGACACCTCCATCGCGCCCACTTTGTTGGGCTTGAAATACGTTGCCCCTTGCGGCGTATCGGTGACGTTAAAGAAATAAATGAGGCTGTACACCATGGCAACCACGCCCACGGAAGCTATGGCATAACGCCACCCATCATCGCCTCCGTACAACATTGCGATGGCGGGCAAACTCATGGCTGCTGCCGCAGAGCCAAAATTGCCCCATCCTCCGTAAATGCCTTCGGCAACGCCCACTTGTTTGGCCGGAAACCATTCACCGATCATCCGAATGCCGATGACAAATCCGGCCCCGACAAAGCCCAAAAGAAATCGCGTTAAGGCCATCATCTCGAAAGTTTGCGCAAATGAGGATACAATACACAAGACCCCTGATACCATTAACAACGTTGAATACGTAATGCGCGGACCAACTTTATCAACCAACATGCCGATAATGATCCGGGCCGGAATGGTGAGGGCAATATTCATGATCAACAAGGCTTTTACCTCTTGGTCGCTCATACCCAATGCATCACGCATCGTTGCCATAAGGGGCGCATGACTAAACCAGACAAAGAAGCTGATAAAGAAGGCAACCCAGGTTAGGTGCAAAATTTTTGTTCGTCCTTTAAAAGAAAAAACTTTCAGGCCAGAAGCGGGAAGAGAAGGCATAAACGGTATCTCCAAGTGATTGGCAATTGATCAAGTATCTGCTGTACGGATATAGCAATCAATTGCAGACGGCACGTAAACTACAAGCACTACGACAGTTGCAAATGGTATGCCAGTTCCGTAACTAACTGAAATAGCTACATATTGAAGAAATAAGTGCGGGGTTGAGGTGCATTTATGCCTAAATATTAATC
>JAESSV010000285.1 GCA_016763895.1 Magnetovibrio sp.
AGAGGCTTTTAGACTTGTTCTCAGGCCAGCTTTCGGGCCAGCTTTCGGGCCAGCTTTCGGGCCAGCTTTCGGGCCAGCTTTCGGGCCGCAGGTCGAAAAAAGGGGCCGGCGAGACGTAACTTGAAGACCCGTGAAGACCCGTGAAGAACCGTGGGCGGTACGGATGCCCTGTCCTTCCAACGGATTGACCACACTCGCATGCCTGATCATCCTCACGTTGCCAATGTACAACTCCAACGTTGACGTTGTCAAATAGCAAATTCTCCGACAGGGAAATTTCAGATGCGAAGCGACGTAAGACGCTGGAGCTTGAGAACGCCAAACCAAAGAAGATCCTGGCCGAGCAGGTGTTGAACGCAGCGACGCTCAAGGAAATGCTCGAAAAAACTTGTGAAGCCCGGGTCAACGAGACGTGGCGTGGGCTGCGCTCTGGCGGGGTTTGATCCCCGTGCCCATCGTCGATCGCCGACAAGACCGAAGCTTAAGCCTTGCGTAAACGTTTAGAGAATTGTGCCCAGAGCAGCGTCGCTTCGAATACCGCCGTCTGCAGATCCTGCGCAAACGCGAGGGATGGGTATTGAACTGGAAAAATCTCTACCGCATCGACAAGGAGGAAGAATTAACGGTGCGCAAGCGCGGCGGGCGAAGACGTATCATCTGGACCAAAGCGCCTATCGCGTCCCGCATCCTCGCAATCCATTCGCGTGCGTGTGCTGTTGATCAAACCCGTCATTGCGACCCGGACGGTTCTTGTCAGAAGACGAACTCAAACGGTAATGGAAAATACTGGATAAATGCGACCAAGACGGACCCGAAAGCAAAGCCACCTGCAACGCCTATCCCCTCCTCATCCTAACCGGATGCCGCCTAGGTGAAATCCAAACGTTCAAATGGGATATATCTGCCTGCCTCAAAACCGGAGCAAAGAAGCCGTTCAACTGACTTTAAACAGCGATTTAACACGTACTCAAATTGCTGACGACCTTGGTATAGCTCACTCTACACTTCACCTAAGTGCTCCTTCTGGGGATTAACAATCCCCAGGGGTGGACAAATGGATCACGGAACACCGCCATGCAGACCTGATGTCTGGCCCGCATGATGATGTTCAAAAAGAGCTAAAAAGGCTTCGCAAGGAGAACAAGATCTTGCGTGAGGAGCGTGACCTGCTTCCCCTGAAAGCTTTGCTTTCGAAGGCGCGCTAGGGCGTGGTCGAGGAATTACGCGAAGAGGGCATTCAAGTTGGTCATCATCGGGTTGGAAGGTTGATGCGAGAAAATGGTATTCAGGCAGTTAGAACACAGAAAACAAGGCGTTACCTCAGTCATACGCCCGTGATGGGCTTTGCACCAAACCTGCTGGACCAAGATTTTGCGGCAACGGCAGCCAGTCAAAAATGGTCCGTTGATATCTCGTATATTGAACACCCTGAGGAAAACAGCGTATGACCTGTCAATGAGGATATCTGCTTAGCGGCCGCCGTTAAGGCGTAAGGTCCTCATAAACAACGTGGGCAATTTTCAATAATTCCGCCCGGGGAATATCACCTGATAGCGCGTAGGCGAAAGGCGCATCCTTCCAATAAAAGGCGGAAACGTTGTTTTTGCTAATGAACTTAAAGGCAGTTGCTTCCCCGTTGTGGGCGCGAACATAGACCGTTATCCGGCGGCCCGTATCATCTTCATACATAAACTGCGCAGCAGGCTGGCTTGATTCCTCAAGCAAACGTCCACCGATAAGCTGGTAACCTGCACTTTGTAGCCGGGGCGCTCGCATTGGACTACCCAGACGTTTTGATAACCATGCGACCAAGTGTCCTTCCTGGCTTGCCGCGACTTCAACTGGGTGACGAACCTCTGATGCATATACAAGGTGTGCCCCGACCGCACGTTCGACAAATTTAGGGACGCTGGCAGGCACCGCGCTTTTCTGCACGCCATGCAATCCCCATCCTCCGGCAGCTCCCGTTATCAAGAACAGGAACATGGCCGCTATCTGCATCCAGACGGGTCTTGGTTCGTTGGAACGGGCTTGAACGACCCGATCAGAAAAGGCCGATGGCACGGGCTCATCACTCACGGGATCAAACAGTTTGTGGAGCTCGTCATTCTGTTGACGATAAGCCTCCACACGGGCTGCATCTTCTGGCTGGGCAGCCAGCCAATTTTTCATCTCGGCACATTCCTGATAGCCCAACTCACCATCGACATAGGCATTTAGGTCGGCGTCGCTCATGTGTTCGGGTGTATTCACTTGACCCTCCGTAGCGTTGGTTTGCCGCCACATTCACCGTTGTCCATCAGTCGCCGGAGCGTTTTGCGGCCACGGGACAAACGCGACATCACGGTGCCAACCGGGACACCCAGAATTTCCGAGGTATCTTTGTAGCTCATGTCTTCCAGTCCGACCAACAAGATAACCTCGCGTTGCTGACCGGGCAGTTGATCCAGGGCCTGACTTAAATCACGTATCATCAATCGTTGTCCCTGCGTAGGAGTTGATCCTCCCGATAAGTCCTGCTGTTCGTCAAAAGTCTCTTCAACCGGGCGCCGCGCTATTTGGCGGAGCTGGTTCATGTATATGTTGCGGAGGATTGTAAACAGCCACGCCCTCATATTCGATTTATCTTGCCACAAATGCAGCCGGCCAAGGGCTCGCTCTAGGCAGTCCTGAACCAGATCATCACCGCGCGCCGCATCCCCGACGTGTGCTCTAGCGAACCGGCGCAGCTTCGGAATTTCAGCGATGATCGACTGTTTTTTATCCATCATGTGGTATTCCTGCTCAGAAACCGGAACGAAACGGATCAATTGGTTCGTTCCGGGTCGCTGATCGAAAATGTGAGATACGACAAGTTTAGTTCATGTCTTCGCCGCTTGCCATGATCTTCATGTGTTTTTGGGCCGCGGCCAATCCGCCTTCGCCCAGTTCCCAGGTGATCGTGCCATCACCATTTGCATCAAATCCGGCAATCAATTGGCCGGGCAGTGTCGCGATTTGCTTAACCAATGGTGCCGCATCTCCGGCGCTCGTCGCGTTTATCACGTTCTTGCTGAGAGCAACAATTTCCTTGGCTCTGTTAACCGTGTTTTCAACCGATGCGGATACATGAATGGCATGGGCGCGAACGTTGTCAGATGCGTCACCGCTCTTCGCTGCTAGGCCAATGTGTTTTATTGAAGCGGCAGCGGCTTTGAGGACACCGTAACCCTTTCCTGGACCTTTGGCCTCGAGGCTCGGGTCAATTGCATTCAGGACGTGACGCACATGGGTTTGCATCCAGCCGAGGTTATCGAGCTTTTTCGCCGCGAATCCCGTGTGCTGTGCGGCGATTTTCGCCTCCGCAATCGCCGTCGGCAAGAGCCCTTTTTTATCCGGTGTATCGCCCCAAGCCTTTGTAACGTGCTCCATATGAGCATGAGACATATTACCGCCAGCCATCGCGACAGTCGCATATCCGCCGATGACCAGCGTGACAGCCATTATGGGTCCAAAAAATGATCGCATGTTGTTAACTCCTGTGTGTTTGTAAGAATTCATTGTCAGACGTTTAACGTCCCTATCTGGTAAACACCGGGGCCAAGGGTTTATTCCATAAAATGAAAAATAAATTTTAATGAACGTGAGAATCATCTGTATATGAACGGCGAAAGCTTCTGCCTCGAACAAAGCCGTGCCAACAAGGCAAAAAGCCAAAGCCAAAGCCAAAGAAAGTCGAAATGATCCAGCCCCCTGGAATTATACGGGGCTGACGATGTTCAAAATGAGCTTAGACGGCTTCATAAAGAGAACCGGATATTACGTGAGGAGCATGATCTGCTTCCCCTGAAATCTTTGCTTTCGAAGGAGCGCTAAGGCGTAAAAAAAGCAACGGTCTTCTTCGCGAGCCAAAAATGATGAGATACCAGTTCATCAAGG
>JAESSV010000286.1 GCA_016763895.1 Magnetovibrio sp.
CGCAACAAAAGCGCAGACCCCATCAAGGCACACCATATTAAAGTGGTGAGCCAGGCGTCTTTGGATATGGTTGAAGGTGTGGGCGTATTGTTCACGGTTATTCTGCCTCGTTTGTGTCTGGGGGGGTATCTGTTGGGCTAAGATCGTTGTCTATGGATTTTCCCAACGATTTACCTTGGCGAAAATGTCGGTACAGGTATACGCCCAACAGACCCGACCCGACAAACAAAGCCACGCTGAGCAAGGTGCTTTGCACGGGGTCGACGGCGACGCCGCTGCCCAACAGGGCAAAAATAAGGGTTTGCGGGTAATAGCCTATGGCGGACCCGGTGAAAAAAGGCGTGGCCTTAACACTGGAAACGCCCGCCGCCATATTGGTGGCGACGTTGCTGCCCACGGGCAACATGCGGATCAAGAGGGTCATGGAAAAAGTGTTGTCGTGCAAAAAATCATCCAGGCGTCGAATGCGCCCCGAAAATTTGCGTTGTACCGGGCCACGGGCCAAAATTCGGGCATAATAAAAAGACCCAATACAGCCAAGCGTGGTGGCCAATAACATCAAGCTTGAGCCCAACCAGATGCCAAAGGCGTAACCGGCCAGGCTGCTCACGATTTGGCGCGGCAGGCCAATGGCCGTGGCCAAGGTTGCCATCGCCACAAACAGCACTTCGCCGGCAATGCCTTTGCCCTTGATATGGGTTTCGATCCAATCGTTGCTGAGCACGTGGCCCAAGTCTTGAGAATCAAAAAGGTACAGCGCCCCGGCCAAGGTTGCCATCACCAAAATACCGCGCAGGATATGAGCAACATTCATCGGGGGTTAGCCTTTGTCTGCCCGGTGAATCACCGAAACCTTGGGCTTAGAGCCCCGCGACGCCAGCCACATCACACCCAATAAATCCCGTGCCGCCACAGACAGGCGATCCCACATGCCGTATTTGGAAATTCCCATTTCCCGGTTGCGGTGATTGACTTCAATGGACACCACTTCTCCGCCGCGCCGGATCATCTACGCGGGCAAATAACGGTGCATGTGATCAAATCGGGGCATGTCTAGGAAGGCTTCTCGGGAAAATACTTTTAACCCGCATCCGGTATCGGGTGTGTTGTCGCCCAACAAACGTGACCGCACGCCGTTGGCCAATCTGGATTGAAACCGTTTCCATTCGGTGTCTTTGCGTTTGGCGCGCCATCCGGCCACCAATAAAAAATCTGGGTTTTCAGCTTCTTTGAGCTTTGCAAACAAGGCTGGAATATCGGCGGGGTCGTTTTGCCCGTCGCCGTCCAAGGTCGCAATATAGGTCGCGCGGGCGTGACGAACACCCGTGGCCACAGCCGAGCTTTGACCACATGCTTTTTCATGTTTAAAGACACTCAAACGGGGCTGTTCGGCTTGCATTTCATCCAGCATTTCGGACGTGTTGTCTAAGGACCCGTCATTGACATAAACGATTTCATAATTTGCAACACCGTCCATCGCCGCCGAAATTTCGGTGATCAATGGGCGAATGTTTTCGGCTTCGTTGTGAACCGGCACGACAATGGCGATTTCAAAAGGGTGCGAAGAAGTGTCTGAATTAAGCATGTTGAACCATTGGTAATCTTAAAAGGATGATCGCTTCTTTGGAAATTTCCAAAGTGCGCCTTGCTTTTACACCCTCTGGCCCCCCCGTTCTACCCTTCTAGACAGGTAAAGACGAAAAAAAAGGGGATAAAGGGTGATTTTTATTGTATTTAAGCCTTGGTCTTTTTACAAAGCAGGTTATCCTTTAGCTGTATAAGGCTAAGTTGGTATGTGATAGGTTGTTTTAAATTGAGCAAGAATAAAAATATGCGAATGCATGCAGACAATAGAAAAAACACATGATTTTTCATGATTCCGTAGAACAAGCAGCTGAATACGGCCAAGGCTCCTTGGGCGAAATGGCAAAACGCAAAATTCCTGCGACGCCAGACAATTTTGCCGTCTGGTACACACACATTTCGGGTCGTGAACCCGATTTGTCGCGAATGATCACGATTTTAGAAGACAATGATCAGGACTTTACAGAAGTTGTTTGCACGGATCTTTACAATAAGTTCTTTTCGTCCGGCATTGACGAAGTCACACTCAACGACACCACGGATCGGATCGAAAAAGAATTAACACGAATCTTGGGTTACGTTGGTGAAGCCGGAGAAGGTGCTGCTGAATTTGGCGATACCTTGGCGTCTGCGCAAGGCGATATTTTAGGCTCAAAGGATGTGCATAGCCTTAAAATTGCGGTGACAAAGGTGTTAACCGAAACCCGCAAGATGGAAGAAACCAACAAGGTTTTGGAAAACCAACTTGCCGATTCAACCGATGAAATTGGGCAACTGCGCGACGATTTAGAAGACATGCGCAAAGAAGCCCTAACCGATGCTTTGACGGGCATTGCCAACCGCAAATTGTTTGACATGGAACTAAGATCCCAAGCCCGCGATGCCATGGAAACCGGGGAATCTCTTTGCTTGTTGATGTTAGACATCGATCACTTTAAAAAATTCAATGATACCTTTGGCCATCAAACCGGGGATCAAGTGTTGAAGCTTTTGGCGTCAACCATGACCAAAGCCGTCAAAGGCAATGATATTCCGGCCCGATATGGCGGCGAAGAATTCACGGTTATTTTGCCGCAAACAGATTTGCCCGGAGCCAAACAAGTTGCCGAAAGCATTCGCCAACGCGTGTCGTCAAAAACATTGGTGAATCGCACCACCAAAGAAGATTTGGGCAAGCTGACCATTTCTGTTGGGGTGAGCAAGTTTGAATTTGGCGAGTCTTTAACCGACTTCTTGAAACGGGCTGACCAGGCTTTGTACAAGGCGAAAAATTCTGGGCGAGATTGTGTGGTCTCGCAAGACGATTTAGATAGTGACGTGCTCGATTTTGAGTGATTGAAACTTTAATGTGGTGAGACGCTCAAATGCCGACCCGCAAGCCTTCTCGTTTAAATGCTCCCTATAATTTGCGTCGACTGTTGCGCAATGACCAATTGCTGTTGGGCATTTTGGCCATTGTGACGGGGGTTATTTCTGGTGGCATGGTGGTGGGATTTCGCCAGGGCATTTTGCTTTTCCACGGAGCCTTCTTTAACGCCCCGACGGAACGTTTATTTCAATACATTGAACACTTGCCCGCGTGGCAGATTGTTTTGGTGCCGACCTTGGGCGGCCTTGTCGTGGGGGTGTTGATTAAATATACCTTGCCCGAGGCCCGCCCCCAAGGCGTGGCTGATGTTGTTGAAGCCTTTGCCCTGAAAGATGGCCAAATGTCGGCCAAAACGGGGCTGGTTGTTGCTTTTATCAATATGCTTTCGATTGGTGTGGGTGCATCCGTGGGGCGAGAAGGCCCCGCCGTGCATTTGGGGGCGGCTTTGTCTGCGGCGGTCGCAAATCGGTTTCACCTGGCAACCCCTTTGGCGAGAACCATTTTGGCCTGTGGTGTTGGCGCCGCTGTAGCGGCTTCGTTTAATGCGCCCATTGCCGGGGCTTTGTTTGCCGGTGAAGTGGTGATTGGTCATTATGCCTTGAAAGCGTTTGGCCCGGTGGTGTTGGCGGCGGTTTCTGGAACGATGGTGTCTCGGGCCTATTACGGCGATTTTCCGGCCTTTGTCGTGCCGCCACACGACGTGATTTCGTACTTTTTCTTTCCTAACTTCATCGTGTTGGGGATGTTGGCTGGGGTTTGCGCAACGATCGCGTTGCGGGGTATTTTTAAAACCCAAGAATTTGCCGAAAATTTGCCCATTCCCACATGGTCACATCCAGCCCTGGGTGGTTTTGCGATTGGCCTTATGGCGTTGGTGTTGCCGCAAGTCTTGGGCGTCGGGTATGGCTCGACGGAACTGGCTTTGCATGGTGGTATGGCGTTGGGATTGATGCTGGCCGTATTGGTTGGAAAATTGTTGGCGACGGTGGTCAGTCTTGGGTTTGGTTTTGGCGGGGGTATTTTTTCGCCGTCCTTAATGATCGGAGCCATGCTGGGCGGGGCTTATGGTGTTGGTGTGGCGACGTTGTTTCCAGGTTTAGAAATGGGTGCCGGAGGCTATGCGTTGATTGGTATGGGGGCTGTTGCTGCGGCCACTTTGGGGGCTCCGATTTCCACCACCTTGGTTATTTTTGAAATGACCGGGGATTATCAATTGACCTTGGGGGTGATGATGGCGGTGGTGACATCAACCGTGGTGGCCAAACAATTCTTGGGCCAGGATTTTTTCACATTACAGCTCGAGCGGCGAGGCTTGGATTTAAAAGGGGGGTATGCAACACAGATTTTGCAGGCCTTAAAAATTTCCGATGTTTTAGAGGCAACAACGCCAACGATTCCCCCCCATATGCCTTTGTGCGAGGTTCGCTGTAACCTTCAAAAGTCCTTGGACGGCAAGCTTTTTGTGGTCGGTTCCGAAGACGGTAAAATTGCCGGCACCATACGCTTGGTTGAACTTCAAGACATGGCCTTCACTGATGCTCACGATGGAACCAAGGTAGCCGCAGATGTGATGTGCCGTCGTCCGCCTTTGTTGTGTCGGGGTGATGATTTACAATGTGCCTTGAAGAAAATGAACGATTCGGGTGAAAACCTGATTGCGGTGGTTGAAGACATGGAACAGCAAAAGTTTTTGGGCACCGTCGAACACATGCATGTGTTATCGGCCTATAATCGCGCCCTTTTAAGTCGCCGCAATGAAGAACTTGACCAATAGCCTTTTCGTTAAGTCCCGGCGTGTTATATAAGAGCCCATGATTGACAGTGATCCCTTTGACCTTTGTGACCCAGATGACGCGTTGCCGCCGCCACCCGCGCGGTCCACGGCTTATCTTGATGGCCTGAACGAAAGCCAGGGCGAAGCGGTGCGCGCCACCGATGGCCCCGTGTTGGTGTTGGCCGGAGCCGGCACCGGGAAAACCCGCGTGCTCACGACCCGTTTGGGGCACATTTTAATGCAAGGCCTGGCTCAGCCGGGCGAGCTTTTGGCGGTCACATTTACCAACAAAGCCGCCCGCGAAATGCAAGAGCGGGTGGGCACGATGTTGGGCACCCCCGTTGAAGGTTGGTGGGTCGGCACGTTTCACGCCTTGGCTGCGCGCATGTTGCGCCGCCAAGCGGAAGCCGTAGGGCTTAAATCCAACTTTACGATTTTGGATTCAGATGACCAAGTGCGCTTGATCAAGCAAATTTTGGATCGGCGTGACATTGATCCCAAAGAATTTAAACCGCGCACCTTTTCCGCCGTGATCCAGCGTTGGAAAGATCGTGCCTTGATGCCAAACAAAGTCTCCTCATCCGAAGCCATCGATCAGTTGGGTGGGCATGCTATTGAAGTCTATGAGGATTATCAAAAAGAATTACAGCGCCTCAACGCCGCCGATTTTGGTGATTTGTTGATGTTGTGTGTGAAGCTGTTCCAAGACGATCCGGTCACGCTTAAATATTATCAGAAACGGTTTCGGTATGTTTTGGTGGACGAATACCAAGACACCAACGTGGCACAATATTTGTGGCTGAGGTTGTTGGCGCAAACCCACAAAAATATTTGCTGTGTGGGCGATGATGACCAGTCTATTTATTCTTGGCGGGGCGCCGAAGTCGGCAATATCTTGCGGTTTGACAAAGACTTTCCGGGGGCCAAGGTGGTGCGTCTGGAACAAAATTATCGTTC
>JAESSV010000287.1 GCA_016763895.1 Magnetovibrio sp.
ATAATTTTTGTGCTCAGGAACATTTTTTGCCCAGTGGCCCGTTTGCCATCCTGCCGTTACCGGGTACGGCGCAAAAGCCCGCGTGTCGGTCGTCCATCGTGTGGACCGAACGTGCTGACCTTTGGCCCATTATGATGGACCTGGACGATGATGACTTTAAAGAAGAGCTTGAATTGCGCTTTGGCGATTTTCTGGGTCCCCTTGAAGTCGTCGGCCCCCGTTTTGCTTACCCGTTGTCTTTGCAATATGTTGAAACGTATCGGGCCGAACGCTTGTTGTTGGTGGGGGATGCCGCCCATGGCATGCACCCCATCGCGGGTCAGGGTCTCAATATGGGACTTCGCGATGTGGCTGCCTTGGTCGAAGTCCTGTATGACGCCAAACAAACAGGGCAAGATTTGGGATCGAGCCTGGTGTTGGAAAAATATGAAAAATGGCGTCGTTTCGATAATGATTTGATGTTGGGCGTTACCGATGCGTTGGTTAAAATCTTTTCCAATGACCTAGAACCGCTTCAGCTTGCCCGCGATATTGGCATGGCCACCGTGAATCAAATGCCCGAACTCAAAAAATTCTTTATGCGTCACGCCATGGGCACCGTTGGTGAACTTCCAAAATTAATGCGCGGCGAAAGCCTTTAAACCCAATCGTCTGATTTTTAACTTTTGTGCTTACAACACAGGCTCATCACGTTGATGGGCGGTCCACAAGACGGGTCACATGGCTTGGGGATAAATTTAGCCTAGATAACCCTTAAGTCGCTGATATTTGTACCTTATTTCTGTATGTAATATTAGTGCATTTGAGTGTCTGTAATAGAACGAATGGACAAAGGGTATCTTATACCATGGAATACAGATTGCACTAATTGAACAATCCATAGCTTAGGCTTTGTTTTTACGCCATATTATGGCTTATAATTTAGGAGATTGCCCACATCTTTAGTTGGCCAAAGATCTATTCTCAAAGAGCAATGAAGTGGGCTATCAAAACTTTAGCCGGGATCTTTCGTGAGGTTTGCGGCCTTGAGTTCGCTGAGGTAATGAGACCACAGCTGGTCTTGATTTTTACCGTAACGATATAAAATATTCCATGTGAAATATCCGCTGTCGTGACCGTCGCTGAATTTTATTTTGATCGCGTAATTTCCAATGGGGGTAATGTCCGTTATGGCAACATCTTGTTTTCCGCTCACCAACTTCTTTTGGCCGGGGGCATGACCTTGGACGTCCGCCGATGGACTTTCCACGCGCAACAATTCGATCCGAATGGAAAACGTTTCGCCGGTGTCAAAATCAACGTCTAAGGTTTTGTTATCACGATTGAGGCGAATTTCGGTGGGGCTGTGATCTTGACCGAAAGATCTTGAAGATGTGTTCATGGCAATTTTCGCGCTTCGGATTCCAAGAGAATCGGAATCCCATCGCGAATGGGAAAAGCCAATCGGGCTTTATCGCTGATCAGTTCCATAGCCTGCGCATCGTAACGCAGCGTGCTTTTGGTGAGCGGGCAAACCAAAACTTCCAGAAGTTTAGGGTCGACACTGTTGTGTGGGCCAGACTGAGACATACGGATAACTTTCGACGTTAGTGCTGAACGGATCCGGGTATATGCGAGGAATCAATATTCATCTTGAACAAAGAGATTAACATATTGGCCCGGTGTTGAGGAGAGCTACATTCCAACAGGGCCTGTTTTTCGGTGGCTTCAAACGGACAAGACATGGCCAGCGAGGACACCAAGGCTTCGTATGGGGCGTCTCCGATAGACGTCCAATCGGCATCAATGTCGTTTTGTTCGAAATACAATTTCATCAAAGACAAAATATGCTCTTTGCCGGGGCCGTCTTCGGTATCGGTGGGGTGCAGGTCATTTGTGAATTCAGAAAAATCCACCTGACCCTGATGGTAGTTTAAATCATGGTTAAAATTGAGGCCGGTGATGCGAAACCGCGAAATGCCTTCTAAGGTGATGTGATAGCGCCCGTTTCCGGGATCAGAAAAATGGATAATGCGCCCGGTGGTTCCAATGTCAAACAAGGGTTCATCCTGACCAATGGGATCATCACAAATACGTTTGGGTTGGACGATGCCGATGATGCGGGCTTGACCCAAAGCATTGTCGATCATGGAAATATAGCGAGGTTCATAGATGTTCAGCGGAACATGCCCACCGGGTAATAAAATAACACCCGACAAAGGAAACAGGGGAATATTTGTGGGAAGCTCTAAGGGTGCGCGGACGCTGATCATAAAAAGTCTTTCTGTTAGGAGTCGTAAATGGGCAAAGCTTTGCACCGATGCACTAGGTCATGAGAATAAAACAGCCGACAGCCGCTTGCGCGCGTCGATGGTGCTTGGGTGTTGAACGCCGAGCGCATCAAAGATTTTAACCAATTGCTTGCGTCCCGCTTGGTCGTTCCAATTGCGGTCAATTGCGACAATATTAAGCAATAAATCAATGGCTTGTGAAGTTTCCCCCACAGCATAATGAATGTGCGCCAAATCCAACTGGGCCTGTAAATTTTTGGGTTCCGCCTGAACCAATGCCTTTAGCGTGACCAGTTCTTGGGGATTGGCTTTGGTGCTTTCTTGGGCCAGTTCAAGGGCGGATACGGCCTGACAGATTTCCAGAGCAGAGCGAGTTTTGGCATCCAAAGCTTCAAGAATATCCTGAGCCCGCTCGAATTCACCTTGCACGGCGATGGCGCGGATAACGCCAGCCAAGGCCGCGACCAAAGTTTCATCTTGGCTCAGCACTTGATTAAACGCCTCCTCAGCCTCAACACCAAGGCCTTCGTCTAACAAGGCCTTGGCTGATTCCATTGCGGCTTCTATGGGTGGCTTAGCATCGCCAATCAGCTTGTTTAAAAAGATTTGCAATTGTGCTTCGCCTTGGCTGCCGGAAAAAGCATCGGCGGCGCGCCCGTCTACGAATGCAAAAACCGTGGGCACGGATTGCACTTGAAGCTGTTGCGCCAAAGCCTGGTTATCATGAATGTTCAGGCGCACCATTTTAACAAGACCCCCTGCACGCTTGACCAGTTTTGCAAGTAAATTGCTCATGGTCTCAGAAGCAGCACTTTCCGGCGCTCCAAAATAAACAACCACGGGAATGTTTGCAGAGGCTTCAACAACATCGCGGGTAAAGTTTTTGGTGCTACCGTCAATGATAACGTCTTGAGAAGTCTTGGTTTTGGTAAGATCCAAAGTGTGACTTGGGTCTAAAATAAGTTCGCTCATAAAGGTTCAGCCTATGTAAAGAAAGACAACAGAGCCTAGTTCATCTTCTTCGTAAAATCCATGACAATAGGTGCATGACCATAGGCATCGAGGAACTTGCACAGGTCAGCCCCCGAAATCGTTGTGGTTTGGGTATTGATCAAGGGATGAAAATTGACCAACTTTGCTTGGGCAAGGGTCTGGTCCAACACGATTCGAACCCGGGCGTGCGAATCATTGAGAACAGAAAAGGGCGTGACCGAACCCGCAAGCACACCCAAAACGTCGAACAAAAGGTCGCGTTTGGCAAAAGAAAGGGCGGCTGAACCCAGATGCGTTTTTAAGCTTTTGAGGTTGATGACGACATTTTCTTCACAAACGATAAGCCACAATTGTTTCTTTTTGTCTTTGAGGAAAAGATTTTTGCTGTGCAGGCCTTTGATGTCACCGCGCAGCCGTTGGCTGTCTTCAACGGTCATAAGGGGGGCATGGCTGTGGCTTTTGGTGACTATACCCAACGCATCAAGAGCTTTTAAAAGATCCTTGGGGCTGGCTTTTGTTTCGTTTGAGTTTTCTGTCATGGGCGCTCCGAGTGGGCCTTAAAATAGCCGATCTGAAAAAAACTGAAAAGAGGGCTTGCAAAGAAAATATGGCTGGGTATGATCGCCCCGCTTACAAGATGGTACGCGGGCGTAGCTCAGGGGTAGAGCATAACCTTGCCAAGGTTAGGGTCGTGAGTTCGAATCTCATCGCCCGCTCCATCTTTTTCCTTGATCTCAAGGACTTATTTCGCATCAGGATCGTCCATCCTGATGCGCACGGCAATTGCCCCCCGTGCGAATTGGACCGCCCAAACAGGGCTCATATTATAATGTGAAGAAGAAATGGTACCGCTTGGTCGGGCCTTTATCTTTACAATGGGCCTGAATCTTTACCATTTATAATTTCGATATTCTATAGGGTCAGGTCCCGTGCCGAACGGTCTTTTCTCATAGGCATATTTGTGTCTATATATTTCACACAATGGTTGTATATTGTGCTAAAAGAATGAAGCTAACGTGTTATAACTTTATTGGGCTGTTTATGATAATTATATTAATCACACGTTTACGCTGATCGTTCTGGTTTCCTTTCCCCTTGGGTAGTTTAACAAAATCGCTATTCAAAAGAGCACACAATGTTAAAAATTAAATATGGAGAGAGAAGTGAAAAATTTAAGCATATTATTGGTTCTGACTGTTCTTGGCGCGTGCGCGAATACGAGAGATCCAAACCCAATATCCATGAAAGATCCCGGTGACTTAAAATTGACTTGTGCTTTAATCAAAACAGAATACAAAGCCAACACAAATGCCGCGACGTATAAAATATCTAAAAATAAGTCCGACGATGGACAAGATATTCTTCTAGGAGCTTTAATTTGGCCCGGTCTTGCTGATTTTAAGAATGCTGATGGCGTTGAGGGCAATGCTTTATTGGATAGAAACTTGTATCTCCTCGCACTCGCAGGTACCAACACATGCAGTACCAAAAATTGGCCCAACCAGCCTTCTCGATATAATTAAATATGGTGAATGGTCCCGCTTGGTCGGGACTGTTTCATTTTTACAATGCGTTGATATCTATATATTTTAACGATAGAGACAATTGTAACGGCACACCTTGTGGTTCACCCGTCACGTCACAAATGATGATGATCATAATCTGCTGTTCAACACCCCAACATTTCATTGCCTAATTTATATTCTCCCCTACATTTGACGGTGGCTCATTCAATAGTCCGAACTGTAATGCATATGCAAAACAAGCTTGGTCTTCTTTGTCTTTTGGCGGCAGAAATTGTGTGAACACTGTTAAAAAAGATCAATATGGCCTTTTCGCAAAATGCATTTCCCTACGAGTGGTAGCGCTCCTCTTCCCGCCCCAGACTTACCAGAAGATATCTGGGGTGATTATGAAGAAGCACGGCAAATTGTAGATGCTTCTCCAAGAGGGGCATGTGCCTTACTCCGCCGTGCTATTGAAAAGCTTGGTTGAAAAGGGATTGCCATTGAGGCTTCAACAAGCCTTGGATGCTGTACGGGTCATTGGTCATGCCGCCGTTCATCCCGGTGAAATGGATTTAAAGGATGATCAAGAAACAGCTGGCGCGCTTTTTGGTCTTGTTAATTTCATCGTTGAAAAAATGATTGCAGAGCCAAAAGAAGTTGAGCGGCTTTACATGTCTAGGCTACAGTGAGCGTGTAAGGCCTGCGGGACAGCCCATGAAAATAGAAACGTTATGTTTTGGTTTGTAGAGATAGACCAGAAAACGCATCGTAAATGGTCCAGTGTGTTCCACCGTCCAAACATCGTACCCAACATAGTGTGAAAAAAAGAAATGGTGCCGCCTGCAAGATTCGAACTTGCGGCCCCCGCATTACGAATGCGATGCTCTACCAACTGAGCTAAGGCGGCACTAGACTTCCTTAAGACGGAACTTTTAAGCCTCTGAGCGCTCCGCGTCAATTACGGATTTTGAGCTTCTAATCTCAAAGGTTCTGCGTTTAAGGTTGAAAGAGCTTCGTAACCCGGCGGTGTTTCCCATTTAAAGCCGCCAAAGCTTTTACATTTGGGGCAATGTGGCTTCCATTCGGTTTCCACATGACCACATTCACCACACACCCACGCAGGATCAGCCGCCGCCGCCGCCGCGCGGGTCAGCCACGACCGCACAAGCTCTTTGTCGCCCCGATCTTCGTCTTCAAGGCGCGCCATCAACGTGTACACCGTACGCGTGGTGCGGCCGCTGTCGATGGCGGCTTGTAAATGGGTGCGGGCTTGGCCCCACAATTGGGCCTCTAACGCCACCTTGGCCAAGGCAATATGGCCATCTGTGGAACCGGGGTGTAAAACCAGCAATTTTTCGGCTCTTGAAAATTGTTTCAGGCCATCGCTTGGTTCATTGGCGTCCAGATACAAGGCCGCCAGATCCGGGTGGGGGCTCGTCACCCAGGCTTTTTCAATCACGTTGGTGGCTTTGCGAATTTGACCCTCTTTCAGGTATAGACGGGCCAGACGCAAGGCCGCCGGAATCAACTTGCCATTTTCACGCACCGCTTTTTTTGCAAATTTCAAGGCGCCCTGATCGTCACCAGACGTTTCGGCTTCGAGGCTTTGGCCCAACAAGGCCACCGCGCGCACATGTTGGCTTTCGCCCATGGTCACCGGGGTAAGCCTGTGCATTTGCGTTAAAGCAACACTTGCCTTGTCCCAATGTCCGCCTCGGGCTTCTAATTCGAACAAAATATCTGCGGTCCAGGCGCTTTTCGGTTTCAGAACCTGTGCGCGCCGGGCCAAGGCCAAGGCATCGCTTTCGTCGCCACGTTTTAAGGCTTGGTTGAGCAAACCGCGGACGCCCAAAAATTCCATTTCAGGATCATCGAGCATGGTTTTAAAAAAAGTCTCAGCCGCATTTTCATCGCCGTTCAATTGCGCCGATTGGGCTCTGAGCAACAACGTCAGTGGGGGTTCACGCAGCAATCCGTCGGCTTTTTTCACCTGGTTTTGGGCTTCCGCCGCATCGCCCGCAGCAACAGCCACCATGCCTTTGGTTAAGGCTTTGTAGCCTTTTTGGGACCGTCGATCTTGCAAAAGATGACCGATGCGCCCCGGTGCCCGGGTGATGAACAGCCAAAAACGATACGTAATCGCGCTGATGATGGCGACCAAAATAATGCCAAGGGCCATGACCCCGGCGCTCATTTCAACTTGCCAGCCGCCCCAATTCAACGCCACGCGGCCCGGATGATCGACCACCCAAACCCCGGCCCAAGCCACGGCCACAAGCGCACATAAGAAAAAAATTAAACGCACCATGGTTACGCCCCACTCCCTTGTGCCAGGGCGGACAAGGCTTGATTATACAAGGATTCCAAAGCGGCTTCGACGTCCAACCGGGCATTCGCATCCCCCAACCAAGCGGCAACGGCTTCGGCGGGTTTGCCTTGCAAGGTGCTGAGGGTTTCTACGGCAGCTTTCAAATCGCCCATTTGCAAGGCGGCTTCAGCGACCGCGATGGCCCGGTCCAAATCGTTGGTAATTTTGTTGGGATCGGTGCGGCGCACGGTGACCAGACTGGACAAGCTGTCTTTCACCGTACCCACCCATCCAGCTTCTCCGGTGCTTGAGCCCGCACGGACAATGTCTCTGGCAACCAAAGCAAACCGCGCGGTTAAGTCGGCGGTGTTGGGTACGCCCACTTCGGCGTGGGGTTTTAAATGATTGACCACGGCCAAAACGTTTTCATTGCCCGCCGCAATGCCTTCGAGCGCCCGAAGTTCAGCCGCAAACGGGGCGTCGCTCATCAAACGCACCCGCAATTGCGTGGCCGCAAGCACCAGCGCTTGAGCCGAAACCGACCCTGTGGGTTGACCTTGGGGACGATCGTTTAGGTCTTTTATGGACGTATCCATTTGATCAAGGCGTGCATTCAGCGCCGAAACTTGTGATTTTAAGCCCGCCAAGGCCTGGGCAATATCTTGGGTCGCCGATAAAGCGGCTTGCCCATCGGCGTTTGAGAACGAATCCAGTTGACCTTGTAAATCATTCAGGCGACCGGTTAGGCCTGACAAATCCGGACTGTCGGCTAGCACAGGAGCATCGGGTAGGGGGGGGAAATCAGATTCGACCATCAAAGCCGGAGCTTCTTCGATTGGAACAAGAGCTTCTTCAACCGGAACAAGAGCTTCTTCGACAGAAACTGGCGCATCTGGACTTGAAACTTCGGGTGCGGCAACGCTTTGCGGCTGTGGTTTTGGCGTTAAATCTGGCTCAACCGCCTTAGCCTCGTTGGTTTTAAGCGGTGCTGCCGATTGGGCAGGCTGACCAAGTCCCAAACTTTGGCGTATATTTTCCAGGGTCGGGCGATATTTTCCGCTGACCAAGGGGCCGACAAAAGACCAGCCTAAAGTTAACGATCCCCCGGCAATGGCCGTCGAAAGCAAAAGAGCCAAAAGGACAAACAACGGGACACGGGAGCTTCCGCCCTTTTTAGGCGCTGTTTTTTTGGCCGCCGCCGCCGTGGCGCTGGATGTGTGAGGCTTCTCAGGGGGCTTCCCCGTTGGCGTGGGCGAAGACTTAGGTTCCGGCGTTTTTGGCGTTACTGGTGTTTCCGGCGTTACTGGTGTTTCCGGCGTTACTGGCGTTTTTGGCACAGATTGAGCGCCTGTTTTCACAGGCGTCTTTGCCGCATCGTTTTTAGGGGTAGGTTTTTTGTTGGTCATAAACCGTCACATTCTTACAAGGCTTTAGAGTCAATTTCGGTAGTGTATGGTGCAAAAGAGATTACAGCAATTTTAAAAGTGATTCTTGTGTTGGATTGGCGGCAATTTTTATGTCTTTCCAAAGTCCAGAGGACAATTCGTGTCCCACCGCAGGGCTCAAACAATAGGCCGTCAGTCCTTTAAGGGCATCTGTGAGTTCAGATCTTTCCACTAATTTTACAAAGGCTTGCACCGTGCGGGGGGAATAAAACAAGACTCCATCCACGGCTTTATTTGTCAGCGCCACACATGCCGCATGGGGCAAGTCTTGCGCTTTTGTTGAGGCGTACAAAACGTCTCTGCGGTAAATAAATCCAGCACGGGCTAATTTTTGCGCCAGATCACCCGCCACATGACGGCCCGCAACGTGCAAAATTTCTCCGAGGCTCGGATCCATTTCCGCCTTGACCAAGGTGCTTAGGGTACTGACGTCTCCGCCGGCACTTTTTACATCTTCAAAGTTTTCGCAAATAGCCTCGCGGGCCGTGGCGTCTCCCACGCAAAGCACCGGAATTTGCCGTTCAGAACTGCGTTTGGCAAAAGCCCTGACGCCATTCACAGATGTAAAGACCAAGGCTTGGACCCGATTTAAATCGACCTCTGGACCATGCTGATAAACAATTTCTAAAAGTGGTGCCGAGACGGCCTCAATGTTTAAGTCTGCTAATTTAGCCTCTAACCGCAAGGCGTCCTCTTGGGGTCTGGTGATGAGGATACGCATGGCTTATTTCGCAGTTGGGGGCGTTGTGGGGGAACTTTCCACAGATGCCGTGACCAGAAAGTCTGGGCCAATTTTACCTTTAAGCTCAAGACCCGCATCATGCCCCATATTGAAAGCCGCAAGTTCGCTGGCGGGACCTTGGCGGCGTACTTCGTGGACTTCTGATCCATCCGGTTTAGCGACAAGCCCATGAAATTCTAAGGTATTGTCTCCATCATACCAGGCATGAGCCGCAATCGGCGTCCGGCACGATCCGTCCGAAACGGCTAAAAATGCGCGTTCGG
>JAESSV010000288.1 GCA_016763895.1 Magnetovibrio sp.
TATTTTGCTGAGGCAAGGATGGCTGTCACAGGGTTAAAATTTAAGTGTGACGCAAACGGGCCGCAAAAAAGCCGTCCATGCCACCTTGATCACCCAAATGGCTGGGCAAGGTTCGCAGGTAACCCTGTGGCGTGACGATTGAAGTCAAAGTTCCCGCCTCCGATGGTTTGATCGGATCAAGTTCGACCGGGGCTCCGCTGGCCAATAAAGCATCAATTTGATCAAGGCCTTCTTCCGGTTGCAACGAACATGTGCAAAAAACAATTAAACCGCCGGGCCGAACCATTTCCACGGCGGCATTCAACAGCCGCGTTTGCAAGTGGGCCAACTTAATCACATCTTGTTGTGTTTTTAGGTGCAAAACATCCGGGTGACGGCGAGCGGTTCCAGTGGCTGGACAGGGTGCATCTAATAAAAGCGCATCCGCCAAATGATCAGGACGCCACGTTTCCGCATCAGCGGTAACAATTTTAGCAGTCAATTTGGTGCGTTCCAAGTTTTGATGGACACGCTCTAGACGCTTTTCAGATCGATCAACGGCAATCACGCGGGCTCCGGCGGCGGCCAATTCCATGGTTTCCCCACCGGGGGCCGCGCACAAATCAATCACATCCATATCCGTAACATCGCCCAAAAGCCGGGCCGGAAGGGCAGCAGCCGCATCTTGTACCCACCAGGCGCCCTCATCAAAGCCCGGCAAACTGGTGATCGGCGCTTTTTGGCGCAAGCGCAGCGATCCTGTGGGCATAAGATCAGCCTCAAGCTTTTCGGCCCACAGCCCAGAATCTTCCTTACAGGTCAAATCAATGGGCGGTTCGTTTAAGTGCTGCGCCGCGATTTCGCGGGCAACCGGTTCGCCATAGGTTTTGACCCAAGAATTCCAAAGCCATTCTGATGTATTGAGTTGGGCGGCATCGAGCGTGCCAAGAAGTTCCGCACCTTCGCGTTGAGCCCGCCGCAAAATGGCATTTGTGAGCCTTCGGTATGGGGCCAGGCTGCCGCCTTGGCATAAATCAACGGCGGTGCTGACGGCGGCATGTTCGGCCATGTCCAAAAATAACAATTGCGTCAGCCCGATGCGCAAGATGTTGATGACCCCTTGCCCGCGTTTGCCCAAGGGCTTTTCAATATAAGCACTTATTACTGCGTCTATTTCGCCAAGGTGGCGCAAGGCGGTTCGGGTCACCAAAACGGCAAGACCACGGTCACGTTCTGGCAGAGACACAAAAGAACGGGTGTTGTTCATGGCCACATCCAAAAGACATTTTTGGGTGAGCACAGATCCCAAGAGATCATAGGCAGCAGCGCGGGGCATCAGCGGTCCATTTATCAGGATTTAAAGGTGAGATTCTATACCATGGGATTGACCACAAGAATATAGAAAGCTGTGTCAAAACAACATATTTTATCCGGCCAGACGTCTTTAGCGAAAATACGTTTTTGAACGTCATTGCGTTTTAATCAAATCGAAATCTGACATGCTATTCGGCCCTATGGCTCTAACCCATATCGAAATGAATACTTGCTGTGCGTTGATATATTAGAATGTTTTTGTTTTTTTGATCGGTTAAATGACCCAGAGCCCATGTTCAAAATCCTAAAAACGCTCGGGGCTCAGGACTGTTGCGTGCTGGAAAATTCCCGGTGCGCATGTGCAAAAGCGAGGATCGATAAATCAATCCCCACAAGGAATGACCTGCAAGGCCAACCCGAATTCCCGTCCATTGTCACGTATGTTGCTTTTGGTGAAGGCCTAATTTTACGCGGTTATCGTTATAAACAGAAGAGAAAATCAATCTTTCATTACTTTTTAAATATGAAAAAGATTTCGCTAGAAAATCCCAACTGCATAAGCAGATGTTGAACGAATGGCCATAAAAATTTAAACCTTAAGTTTTACTCTTATTCCTTAGCACCCGAATAACAGAGGCTTATTCAGCGGTTTTGGCGGTTTTCAATCAATTCATCGACCACCGAGGGGTCCGCAAGCGTTGAGATATCGCCAAGGTTTGCAAAATCATTCTCGCCGATTTTACGCAATATGCGGCGCATGATCTTTCCCGAGCGGGTTTTGGGCAAGCTCGGCGAAAATTGCAGCCAATCTGGGCTGGCAATGGGGCCAATTTCCGTGCGCACCCACTTGATAAGCTCGGCCTTGAGCGAATCCGCTGGCTCTAAACCCGCGTTCAACGTGACATAGGCATAGATGCCTTGACCCTTAATGTCATGGGGAGCCCCCACGACGGCGGCTTCGGCAACGTGAGTATGTGCGACGAGGGCACTTTCCACTTCTGCGGTGCCCATGCGGTGCCCGGAAACATTAATGACATCGTCCACACGACCCGTAATCCAATAATATCCGTCTTCGTCTCGACGACAGCCATCCCCAGTGAAGTATTTTCCGGGGTATGCTGAAAAATAAGTTTGTTCAAAACGATCATGGTCGCCATAAACCGAGCGCATTTGACCCGGCCAGCTTTTTGCAATGCACAAATTCCCAGATCCGGCTCCGTCCAGAACTTTACCGTCGGCATCGACCAATTCGGGCTCGACGCCAAAGAACGGACGCGTTGCAGAGCCCGGCTTAAGGTCCGTTGCCCCGGGAAGCGGCGAAATCATGATGCCGCCTGTTTCGGTTTGCCACCATGTATCGACAATGGGGCATCGGCCTTCGCCGACCACATTATAATACCACTTCCAGGCTTCTGGATTGATGGGTTCGCCGACGGACCCCAACACGCGCAAGGATTTACGAGAGGTCTTTTTAACGGGATCATCGCCATCGCGCATCAATGCGCGAATGGCGGTCGGGGCGGTGTAAAAAATATTAACGTTGTGTTTGTCGCAAACTTGCCAGAATCGCGATGAGTCTGGATAATTTGGCACACCTTCAAACATCAATGTTGTGGCGCCGTTGGCCAATGGCCCATAGATGATATAGCTGTGCCCGGTGACCCAACCGACATCGGCGGTGCACCAATAAACCTCGCCTTCGTGATAATCAAACACATACTGGTGGGTCATTGCGGCATACACCATGTAGCCGCCGGTGGTGTGCATGACGCCTTTTGGGGTCCCCGTTGAACCGGATGTATACAAAATGAACATGGGATCTTCCGCATTCATTTCAAGGGGTTCACAGGTTTTGGGCTTATTTCGAATGGCTTCGTGATACCACACATCCACATCATCATTCCATTGGATGTCACCGCCGGTGCGTTTGACGACAAACACCGTATCCACGCAAGAACACTTGGCCACGGCGGCATCCGTGTTGGATTTCAAGGGAATGGCTTTGCCGCCCCGAACGCCTTCGTCGGCGGTGATCACGCAATGCGAATTACAATCGCGAATGCGCCCGGCCAAGGCCTCGGGTGAAAATCCACCAAAAACAACCGAATGAATGGCTCCGATCCTGGTGCAAGCCAACATAGCGTAAGCGGCTTCAACAATCATCGGCATGTAAATGGTGACAACACTGCCTTTTTGAACGCCACGCGCCTTTAAGGCATTGGCAAATTGGCACACTTCGTCATGAAGCTCTTGATACGTAATGTGGGCTGAATCGTCCGGGTCGTCGCCTTCCCAAATGATCGCGGTCTGATCAGCACGTTGGGGAAGGTGGCGATCGATGCAATTGGCGGAAGCATTCAAAGTTCCATCGGCAAACCATTTGATTGACACGCCGGGAATGTCGAAATTTACATCTTTGGTTTGAGTGAACGGTTTGATCCAATTTAAACGAAGCCCCTCTTTACCCCAAAATTCATCAGGATTTTCAACGGATTGCTGATACATCGACTGGTATTTGGCATCATCTGCCCAGGCGGCCTTTGCGGTTTGGGCGGGGACGGGGAAAACAGTTGAATCAGACATGGTTTGAACCCTTACAAGAAGATTTCATTTAAAGATGGTCAAGTATTGAGGAATTGGTCGCAAACAACAAGCGCTGATTGCCGTGTTCTATTTAAGTTGGGTCTACTTCAACCTGGGTCTATTTCAAATAGACCGAACCCTTTTTCATTTCGATGGGAACCGCCGTTAAGTGTTTGCCCTCGCACGGGCCGGATACACAATTGCCTTGTTCGATGGTAAACAAGGCCCCGTGCAACGCACATTGTATCAAGTCTTTTTCTAAATTCAAAAAACGTCCGGGCTCAAAATCCAAAGGTGCACCGACGTGCGGGCAAGTGTTTAGGTAAACGAACACCTGTTGTTGCCTGCGCACAACAATGAGACTGCTGTTAACGCCCTTGATTTTAGCAGATAAAGCTGTGCTTTCTCCGTCTGTTAGGTCTTCTAAGGCAACCAAAGATTTCTTTCTGAACATAATATATACGGCCTATCCTTCTGGAAAGACCTGTTTCCAAGGGCGGATCACAACACTTTCAAACAATCCGGCCTTGGCATACGGATCGTGTGCGGCAAAATCTTCGGCCTGAGATTTGTTGGAGAATTCCATAACCAACAAGCTACCGTTCATGCCGGATAAATCGTCGGTTTGCGTGGGACCGGCCAGGATCACCCGGTCGATAACACCTTGGATATAATCTAAGTGCTTTTCGCGATTTGCGGCTCGGATTTCAGAAGAATTAGGTTTGTCGGTGCAAAAAATTGCAAACATCATGGGCGTGTCCTCGTTATTCAACATTTAAGGGGCGGCGCAGCAATCCATCAATGATGGAATCCAGATCCGCGCCAAGATTTAAAATCGCATCCACCGCCAAACATATGGGCATGTCGACTTGCAGACGGCGGGCCAGTTCGGTGACCGCTGCGGCGGTATAAACACCTTCGGTAACGGATTTTCGCTCCTGTAAAATAGAAGCAAGGCTTTGACCTTGACCAAGAGCAACCCCCAAAGAGAAGTTTCTAGATTGCATGGCGCTGCACGTCAAAGACAAATCGCCAAGTCCCGAAAGGCCCATAAGCGTATGTTCATCGGCGCCCAAAACAGCGCCCATACGTGAAATTTCGGCCAAGCCGCGTGTGATCAGGGCGGCGCGGGCGTTGTCGCCCATACCCCGTCCCTCGATAATACCACAGGCAATGGCCATGACATTTTTAACCGCCCCGCCCAATTGGGCACCGATCACGTCCGCGCTGTAATAGGTGCGAAAACAACGGCTGCTGAGGGCCTTGCTTAAACGTTGCCCAAGGGCTTCATCCGTACACGCCAACGTCAAGGCGGTGGGGCGTTCATGGGCAACTTCGATGG
This sequence comes from Magnetovibrio sp., assembly GCA_016763895.1. GTDB lineage: Bacteria > Pseudomonadota > Alphaproteobacteria > Rhodospirillales > Magnetovibrionaceae > JANLGW01. Next base: position 5,219 of record JAESSV010000288.1, read on the forward strand.
CAAACGTTGGTCCCGACAATATGGCTCTGGGGGCCAGGTCACCAAGGCTTTCTTCAACCACTTCGCTGAGCAGCTTATAGCTGCCTTGTTCGATGCCCTTGGCACAAATAATAGCGGGAGTCCCTTGAACCCAATGGGCTTTTGCCGCTTCACATGTTTGCCGTAAAAATTGCGCAGGTGACACCAAAATGACCGCATCGGCCTGCACAGCCTGTTCAATTGAAACGGTGGCCACAATGGACGGATCAAGCTTGGCACCGGGCAAATAGGTGCTGTTTTCGTGGTGGGTATTGATGTCGTCTGCGACGTCGGCTTCGAAAGCCTGTAGGGTAACCTGAAGCCCAGCCCGATGGGCCGCCATTGCCAAAGCTGTCCCCCATGCGCCTGCGCCCAGTATGCCGATGGTTTTCACAAATGATCTCCCACGTCTTGAGTGTTTATTATATGCCTTGTTGCGGCCGGGCTGACAAGGTTTGCTTAAGCTTTTACGCCCGCGCCCACCGCTTTTTGGGCATTGGGGTCTAGGGGCCACCTTGGACGAGGTGCAAAATTTAGATTATCTGTTTGATTTAATCGTAAATGCTCGACCCCGGCCCAAGCAATCATGGCTCCGTTGTCGGTGCACAGATTCAGCGGGGGCGCCGCCAAAGTCATGTCCATTTGCTGGGCTAGATCTTGAAGCTTGGCCCGCAAAGCCTTGTTTGCGGCAACGCCACCGGCAATGACCAAGGTATTGCCCGTGGGACAAAGGTCTTTAAATTTTGTGATGGCCTTGCGGGTGCGTTCAGCAATGACATCGGCGACGGCGGCTTGAAACGAAGCACACATGTCTTGTACATCTTGCTCTAATAAATCACCGGGGGGCAACGCATCGACTTGCCGTTTTACGGCGGCTTTTAAGCCTGAAAATGAGAAATTACAGCCCGGCTTGCCGCGCAGCGGGCGGGGCAGGTCAAAGCGTTCAGGATTGCCAAATTGTGCGGCTTGTTCCAAAGGAGGCCCGCCCGGATAGCCTAGCCCTAATATTTTAGCCGATTTATCAAAGGCTTCACCAACAGCATCGTCAATTGTGGTTCCCAAACGCACAAATTCACCCACGCCCTTGACCGCCAACAATTGGGTATGTCCCCCCGACGCCAACAACACCAAGTAAGGAAAGGAAATATTGTGGGAAAGCCGGGCGGTTAAGGCATGACCTTCTAGGTGATTGACGGCAATAAAAGGCAAGTCATGGGCCAGGGCGATGGCTTTTGCCGTCATAACACCAACAATAACGCCCCCAATAAGCCCCGGGCCGCCCGTCACGGCGACCGCGTCTAAATCTGAAAAGTCCAACTGCGCATTGCTCATGGCTTCGCTGACCACATGGTCTGCAAATTCAAGGTGCGCGCGCGCGGCCACCTCGGGTACGATTCCTCCGTAAGGTTGATGCAGTTCAATTTGCGTGAGCACCACGTCGGATAAAATTTCGCGCTGATCCGTGACCACAGCCGCCGCCGTTTCGTCACA
>JAESSV010000289.1 GCA_016763895.1 Magnetovibrio sp.
ACGTGGATGGCAGCCACATCCGCACCTTGTTGTTGACGTTCTTTTACCGTCAAATGCGCGAAGTCATTGAAAAGGGCTTTTTGTATATTGCCCAACCTCCATTGTACCGGGTGAAACGGGGCAAATCGGAAGTGTATTTGAAAGATGACAGTGCCTTGGAAGATTATTTGTTCAACACAGCCGTTGATGAAGGCACCGTGTTCACCGGATTTGATGGCACCCAGGTGGCGGGCGGTGATTTGCGTAATTTGTTGGACAGCGCGCATATTGCCAGCGGTTTGCTCACCGATATTTCCAAACATTTGCCGTTGGCTATGGTTGAACAAGCGGCTATTTTGGGCGCCCTGAAAACGGATTTGTTGCGCGATGAAGATCAAGCCAAAGCCGTGGGCGAACGTTTGGCGGCACGCATGGATGCTTTGGAAAATGAATTGGAACGCGGATGGCTGGCGTCCGTTCGAGACGATGGCGGCTTAGAACTGACCCGCACGTTGCGCGGCGTTACCGAAACCCATGTTTTGGGGGCGGCCGTATTGCACAGCGCCGAAGCTCGTAAATTAGACAAAATGGCGCCAGATCTTCACAAAACCTATGAGCATCATGGCAACTTGAAGGCAAAAGAAGTTGATTATGCCATTCGTGGCCCGGTTGATTTGGTGGGGCGTGTGACCGAATTGGCGCGCAAAGGCTTGGGCGTTCAACGTTATAAAGGTCTGGGCGAAATGAATCCTGAACAATTGTGGGAAACGACCCTTGATCCAAACGTGCGTATTTTGTTGCAGGTTAAAGTCGATCACGTCGAAGCCGCCGAAGAAGCCTTTACCACTTTGATGGGCGACAATGTTGAGCCACGTCGGATTTTCATTCAGGAAAACGCGCTTAAAGTCGCGAACTTGGACGCTTAAAATGCCCACCAGTTTGATTGATCCCGTCGATGGGGCCGTACCCGTATATGCCTTGAAATCTGGTCATTTTTCAAAATGGCTGGGCGCGCAAAGTGCGCGTCTTCAGGCCTGGGTTAAAAGTTCAGATTTCGCGGCCAAAGCCAACCAAACCTTGCTTTTGCCGGGGGCCGATGGCGGTTTGGATGCGGCTATTTATATTCGAGGTGAAGAGGCCGGGCCTTGGGGCTGGACGTCTTTTTTTGGCGCACTTCCCAAATCCAGCACATTTCATTTCGTCACCGAGCTGGACAAAGCCGATGCGAACGATGCGGCTTTGGCTTTTGTCTTGGCGTCTTATTCGTTTGACCGTTACCGGACCACCAAGACTTCCGATGTGTCAGGCCCATTTTTGGTGTGGCCCGAAAAAGCCGATCAAGCGGCGGTGCGCCGGGCACACGGGGCAACCACCATGATCCGCGATTTGGTGAACACTCCGGCTTCTGATTTGGGTCCCGCGCAATTGGCCAAGGCGGCAAAAGAATTGGCAGAAGCGTCTCATGCTACGTATTCAGAAGTCGTGGGCGTGGACTTGATCCGGGAAGGTTATCCCGCCATTTATGCCGTGGGACGCGGCGCCGAAGACAGCCGTGCCCCCCGCCTGATCGATTTTACCTGGGGCAAAAAAACATCCCCAAAGGTTACCTTGGTCGGCAAGGGCGTATGTTTCGATACGGGTGGTTTGGATATAAAATCAGCCGCCGGAATGAAAATTATGAAAAAAGACATGGGCGGCGCGGCGCATGTTTTGGGCTTGGCATCGATGATTATGGCGGCCCATTTGGATGTGCGTTTGCGGGTGTTGACTCCGGCTGTGGAAAATTCCGTGTCCGATGCCGCCACGCGGCCCTTGGATGTGGTCGCTTCGCGCAAGGGCTTGACCATAGAAATTGGCCACACCGATGCCGAAGGCCGGGTGGTTTTGGCCGATGCCTTGGCTTTGGCATCAGAAGAAAACCCCGAAATGATTTTAGACTTTGCGACCTTGACCGGGGCGGCCCGCGTGGCGCTGGGCACCGATCTTCCGGCTTTGTTTTGCAATGATGATGATTTGGCCCAAGACATTTTAGCGGCGGCTGAACAAACGGCTGACCCCCTTTGGCGGATGCCGTTGTATCAACCCTATAAACAGAAAACCCATGGCAAAATTGCCGATTTAAGCAATGATACCGACGGACCTTATGGGGGCGCGATTATGGCCGGGTTGTTCTTGGAAGCTTTTGTTAAAGAAGGGATTTCCTGGGCGCATATTGATTTGATGGCGTGGAATTTAAGGTCCAGACCGGGGCGTCCCGAAGGCGGCGAAGCCTTGACGGTACGCGCGATGTATTCCATGTTGGAAAATCGTTTCGGTTATTAAATAATTTGCTTTTGTGGTAACGCTTGGTTAAGAATAGTTCGCTATCGTAATGATCCACCAGCTTGATTCGTTTCGTAATTTTTAAGCCCCGTTTGGAGACCCAAGGCAATGTCCTTTGACCTCAATGAATTAGCTGCCTTAGACCTGTGGCGCCGGACCATTGTTAGCAGCGTGCGTCTGGATGCCCCAGATTTAACAGCGCGGCAAATGTCTTTGTTGTTGACGGTATATTTAACGCCTCCGCCCCATACGGTGCGTGGCTTGTCCGAAACCCTTAAAGTTTCAAAACCCGCCATCACGCGTGCGATTGATCGTTTGAGCGATATGGAAATGGTGCGCCGCAAAACCGATGTCGAAGATCGCCGTTCGGTGTTGGTTCAACGTACCGTCAAGGGCTCTGTGTTTTTGCGCGAATACGGCGAATTGATCGTTGCTGCTGGTAAAAATCTAAGCAAAAAATCCGAATAATCCTTGCTCCATTGCCCCAGAGGCGACATCCTATATATCTATAGTCACTAGAGATATAAGGGTGATGCATGGACATCAAAATGGACATTAAAATGGGCATTGGGGCGTTGGCCAAACGCACCCGATGCAAAGTAGAAACCATTCGCTATTACGAACAAACGGGCTTGATGCCCAATCCGCCAAGAAGTTCTGGCGGGCATCGGGTCTATGGGGATGGGCATTTAAAGCGATTGAGCTTTATCCGCAAGGCTCGCACCCTGGGCTTTTCCATGGACAACATCAAAAGCCTTCTCGCCCTGATGGAGGCCGATCATTTAAGTTGCGGCGAGGTCGCCGAAAAAGCCGAGCTTCATTTAAAAGACGTGCGCCAACGCATCCAGGCTTTGCAAAACATGGAACAAACCTTAAGTTTAACGCTTGCCGATTGCCACCGGGGATCTAACCCCGAGTGTGCGATTATAGACTTTTTTACACAGGACGCAGACGACGATTAGACGGTGGACGATACGTCTTAAGATAGGTCGGCAACACCGATTCGATGGAATGCGCTTCAAGCCCCAAATCGGCCAAGGTCTTGTTTTCACCGGTGGGCAGGTTGTCTTGGTTCAATAAATTGACCATTTCGCGGGTGAACGGTTTGCCGGGCATGAATTCCAACCAAAAGGCCCAGTAATAAGCCCAAAATGCCGGCAGAGACACGATGCAGGCTTTGCGACCAATGGCCTTTAACATCATTTCCATAAGGCATTTAAAGGTATAGGCCGTGGGGCCGGTGATGTCATAGATTTGGCCTTTGGCGTCCTTGCTTTCGATCGCCTTGAGAACCGCATCGGCGACGTCACCCACAACCACGGGCTGGAAAGCAGAGCCTTCGGTTGGGCGCGGTTTAATGGTGGGAAGTAAAAAACTGTACAGTTTGCTTCGGACCATTTTGATGGAAGGAAGAATGGGGTTCACCATGGGCAAAACCGGGCTCCACCGGGCAAGGCTGGCATACAGGTTTAAAAAATTGTCTTCCGCACCGATGATCAAAGACGGACGCAAAATGGTGGCATCGGGGAAATTGCCCAAGATGGCTTCTTCGCCGTGGGCTTTGGTTTGTGTATAGCGGCATTCGGATTTTAACGTTGCGCCCAAAGCCGACAAATGCACCAAGGTTTTGATGCCTGCGGCGTTGACAGCCTTGGCCAAAATAGCCGATCCGGCCTTGTGCACAGATTCCAATGTGTTCCAACCCCGGGACGCGATCACGCCGGCGCAATTGACAACCGCGTCAGAGCCTTCGATGGCTTTGGCAACTTCGTGCTTGTCCGTAATGTTGGCTTTGACGGCAATGATTTGACCGGGATCGCCAAGGGGTTTGAGAAACAGCGCGGATTCTGGATCACGACACACCACACGAACCCGTGTTCCTGCGTTGGCGAGGCGCCCAACAACGTGTCTTCCGACAAAACCTGTTCCGCCAAATACTGTTACCACCCGTGCGCTCATCATTTTTCTCCCCGTAATTTGTTTTTAATCGCGGCCTTTTGGGCGCGGATAACATGATTTATAACAAGATGTGTGGAATTAGCCCACTAAAAAGGCAACAATTGTCATAACCAGTTGACAGAACCCGGTATGCGCTTTAGTTCATGCGCCAGGCAACGCGCTTTTATAGCCCGTATGTCTGGCCTGATTTTATATGGGCCCAGGTGGCGAAATTGGTAGACGCGCAGGCTTCAGGTGCCTGTGACCGCAAGGTCGTGGAAGTTCGAGTCTTCTCCTGGGCACCAAGGCCTGATTAGATCAGCCTTATCATAATAAAATCGCTTTACCGCCCCAAATACACCATAATCGATTAGCTCCTTCTATTTTTCAATCTTGCTCAGGCATTGGAAAAAAAGATGTTAAAGAACTACGGTGGCTTATCCATTATTTCAGGGATTGCGATAGGCGTTCTTTTGACTGCGGGGTGGCTGGCGTATGGCAAAATTGAGGCTGAAGTTAAGACAGGTCTTGAAAAAACCCTAAACACGGTGCTGCAAACGTCACGGAAATCCCTTGAGTCTTGGGCGGGTGGTGTCAAACAGGAAGCCACTGTTTGGGCGGGGCTTCCCGTAACACAAGCGTTCGTCGCGCATTTGGCGGAAAAGCATGGCTCCTCTATCAACCCCCATAGACACGAAGTGTTACAGAAAGAATTCGGCCCTTTGTCCAAGGTGCACAATTATTTGGGCCTGTATATTTTCAGAAAAGACAATCTGAGCGCAACGTCATTTTTGACCGACAACATCAATGTATTGGCGCTGTATGCGCAAAATAAATCGTTCTTCGAAGAAATATGGGCCGGCAAGGTGGTTTTGTCCTTGCCCAAACGTGTGAAGCCACACGATCAGACGGCCAAGTTAGCGGTTGCCCGGATTTTTGTGGGCGCCCCCGTTCGCGACCAAGAAAATAACGTGGTCGGGGCGTTGGTGTTGTCCTTGAGCCCGCAGGATGGTTTTTCGCAAATTTTGCAACGCGGACGCCTTGGCAATTCGGGAGAAACATACGCCTTTAACGCATCCGGCCTGCTGATCAGCGAAAGTCGTTTTGATGCTCAATTGCGCCAAATGAACCTGATTAAGCCCGGGCAACGGGCGGCTTTAAACATTTATATTCATGATCCAGAAACCAACTTGCTTGTGAATGGCCCTTTTGTCGGGAATATTCATGATCACCCCCTTACGCGGATGGCAACCCATGCGCTGACGTTTCAAGATGGCATGAATTTAGAAGGCTATAACGATTATCGCGGCGTACCGGTTGTGGGCGTGTGGGCGTGGGACAAATCCCTCAATATCGCAATAGCGACGGAAATGGATGCAGAAGAAGCCTATCTTTTTTTGACATCGATGAAAAAAGTCATGATCGGCTTAACGATTATTTCAACGGCGTTGGTCGGATTTTTATTCATCATTTACGTCATAGGCCGGGAAAAATTGGCCACCAGCGAAGAAGATTTAAGCATCACGCTCAATTGCATCGGTGAGGGGGTGATCGCAACCGATGTGTCGGGCAATGTAATGCGAATGAACCCTGTGGCTGAAAAGTTGTCGGGTTGGTTATTTGAAGAAGCCAAAGGGCGACCTTTGGAAGACATTTTTAAGGTTATCAATGCGATAACCAAAAAACCAGTTATGAACCCTGTGAAAAAAGTGATGGCCAGCGGCAAGGTTGCGGGCCTGTCAAATCACACCATTTTGTTGGCACGCACGGGGGAAAAGCTTCAAATCGCCGATTCCGCAGCGCCCATCCGCAATCGAAAAAACAAGATTTGCGGCGTGGTGTTGGTGTTTCGGGATGTTTCTGATGAATACACAATGGCCGAAGAACTCAGCACGGCCCTGGGCGATGCGGAACGGGCAAATCAGGCCAAATCGGAATTTTTGGCGAGTATGAGCCATGAATTAAGGACGCCGATGAATGCGGTGCTGGGCTTTGCACAAATGCTTCAGTTTGATCTGAAATATCCTTTGTCTTTATCGCAAAATGAATATGTGGAAAATATCTTGGCGGGCGGGCATCATCTGTTAGAGCTGATTAATGAGATTTTGGATTTGGCCCGCATTGAATCGGACCAGCTTCCGGTCACCGTGGAAAGCATAGATGCTTGCAAAATCATTGAAGATTGCGTGGCCCTGATTCTGCCGTTGTGCCAACCGCAAAACATAAAAATTATCCAATCGGCCGATCCGGTTCTCCCGATAATGGTGCGGACGGATCGGTTGCGCTTTAAACAGGCTCTTTTGAATCTTCATTCCAACGCCGTGAAATACAATAAACAAGGCGGCACCATCACGTTGAAAACGAAGGAAATCGAAGCGGGTTTTTTGCGGGTCTATGTCAGCGATACGGGCGTGGGCATCCCCGACGATGAACATCACAGTATTTTCAATATGTTCCACCGGCTCGGAGCCGACCCAACCATCGCCAGAGAAGGGACGGGCATTGGCCTAACCGTAACAAAATTGTTGATCGAACGCCTGGCAGGCCATGTTGGATTTGAAAGTGAAGAAGGGGTCGGCAGCACATTTTGGATTGAATTGCCCCTGGCTTCAAATACCAAGACTCTGATTTGGTCAGACGCCTTGCAAGTGGGTATCGGTGCCATTGACCAGGATCATCAAGTCATAATTCGCTTGCTCAACAAATTGTGCCGCAGTTCGGTTGGCCAAAGTGAATTGGCGGCTGTTGTTGAAGAACTGTGGGATTATTCCCAGTACCATTTTCGTCGGGAAGAAACCATCATGAAGCTGTGCGAATACCCACACCTTGAACATGAACGTGTGGCCCAAGAAAAACTCGTTTCTAAAATCGAGTCCCTGAACGAAGCGTGGCAAACGTACCAAGAGCCCGAAATGTTGGAAAATTTGCGGACATTTTTAAGGAGCTGGTGGCTCGATCATATCATTAACGTTAATACCGAACTTGCAAAATACGCAAAAGGCAAAGAACAGCGTATTCGCAAGGCCTTGAATGATTTAGAGTAGGAAACGGTAGGCTAGGCCTCATTGCACTGCTATAGTCGCCTCGATCGTTTCTAATGACCGTCTGAAAATGACCCTTTACGAAGAGAGATACGTTGCCATGAAGACCCCAGATATTCGCCTGCATAAGAATGATTTGCCAGACGGGCTTGTGTTCAAAGACGTGATTGCTGTGGATTCTGAAGCTATGGGCCTGAACCCGCATCGGGATCGTTTGTGTGTGGTGCAATTGTCGGGGGGGGATGAAGTCTGTCATTTGGTTCAATTCGACCTCGGTGTGACCCACGCGCCAAATCTGCAAAAATTGTTAGAAGACGATAGCATCATCAAAATTTTTCATTATGCGCGTTTCGATGTGATGTTGTTAAAGAAAGCCTTGAGCATTCGCGTGAACCCTGTGTATTGCACCAAAATTGCCTCTAAGTTGGCCCGGACCTACACCGATCACCATGGCTATAAAAGTGTGTGCCGGGAATTGGCCGGGGTGCAAGTGTCTAAGGAACAACAGTCTTCGGATTGGGGCGCCGCCGTTCTGAGCGAAGAACAATTGGTCTATGCGGCCACAGATGTTTTGTATTTGCACGCCATTCGCGACAGCTTAAACACCATATTGATCCGCGAAGGGCGTATGGACATGGCGCAATCGTGTTTTGATTTCTTGCACACCCGCACCGACCTTGATCTGGCGGGCTGGATTGAACGAGATATTTTTTCCCACAACGGCTAATCCTTTTCTTTTGGAGCTCTCTTGAATGGCGCACAGCACAGCCCTTGATGATGCAAAATTAACCGATCGGGACGCGGATGCTGATTTGGCGTCTGCCCGGTTGGTTTTAAAAGTCGAACAAGATGGCTTGGCGGCATTGTCTGACAGCTTGGGCAAACCGTTTGTGAAGGCCCTTGATTTGATCGAGGCCGCAAATGGGCGCGTGGTCATTACCGGCATGGGCAAAAGTGGCCATGTGAGCAAAAAAATTGCGGCCACGATGGCGTCGACCGGACAGCCTGCTTTTTTTGTTCATCCGGGCGAAGCAAGTCATGGCGATTTGGGCATGGTGTTGCAAGGCGATGTGGTTATCGCTTTGTCCAATTCTGGGGAAACTTCAGAATTATCAGACATCATTGCTTATACGCGGCGTTACGGCATTGGTTTGATCGCCATGACCGGGGGGCAAAATTCAACACTCGCCAAGGCCGCTAAGGATTTCGGACTTGATGCCAAGTGGGAGAACACCGCAGCTCAAAAGAAAATGGATAGATTCAACAAGAGAAGAGAAACAACTGA
>JAESSV010000018.1 GCA_016763895.1 Magnetovibrio sp.
ACCAAGCCAATAACGACACCGCCCATAATCATAAGCTTGGCCGGCCCAAGATTGCGAAGGGTTTGCATAAATATGTCCACGAAAAGCCTCAAATCAAAGTTGTTAAAACATTTAACAGCCCATTCTGGGCAATTCGTACGGCACGTTCTTGAAGGCTCACCATACAAGGTTCGCCAACAGCCGAATATCCTTCATATAATTTAAAGCGTTATGGTAAACAAGTTATTAACGAGGCGGCAATATTTGCCTAGCCGCGAAACTTTGTCTAGCGGGATCGCGAAAATGTGCGGCGGTACTGCTTGATGCGGGTTGCCATCAAGCCTTTCTTGCCATAGCGATCAAATAAAGATTGCCAGGTCAGGAATTCATCCACAGACATGGTATAGATGGAACACGCACTTTCCAGCGAAAGACGCCCGCTGCGCACGGCTTCGACGACCTGGGCTTTGCGTTTTGTGTCCCAGCGCTGGGTGTTGGGGCACGGCAAATCGTTCTGGGAAAATGTCGCGGGGGTGGAGTCTCTGGCGGGGGTATCGGTCATGGTTGAGCCTTTACGATTCTGCAGATCCATGCGAAAGCCTTCTGCTAACGCTTGGGTCGCATTATAAGGATCCTTTTCTTAACAATCGACTAAGGTGCTGCAAAGATTAAGGGCAGGCTTTGTTTTGATCTGGGGCCTTAAATTAATCGTATTAAATGTACAAGCCTAGGGCGGATGGGAATATTACTTGCAATTGTTAGGTAAGTTAGGTATATTAGATTTGAGCGGGATAGAATTTCCGTGGAGTAGCAGAAAGCAAACGGTGAATGATATGAGTGATATGTCAATAAATGCAATGTCTTCGGGAGCCAATAACCCCGTAAGAATGACTGCCCAGACGGCGACTGCCAATGCGGCAGCGGGGCTGTAAGCGCGTCTGTCATTCAAAGCGGCACTGTTGACTATTCAAATCGCGTTGATAACTTAAAAGGCATTGTTGATCCCAACAGTGGCGTTTTTGTGATGCAACAACGCGAAGGCTCTACGGGTGAAGTCAAAAACGAGTTTCCTTCCAAGCAAGTTGTTGCGGCATACAAACGCAATGAAGCTGTGGCTGCGAGACAAGTCAGTGCTCCGGCCCCCTCAAGCGTTCCGGCCCCGACGCGTTCTGGTGACGGGCAATCCAGTTCAGCCGTCACCACAACAACCGGCACAACAACCGGCACGACAACCGGCACAGGAATCGGCGCAGGAACCGGACCAACACAAGGTTCTACGGCACCAGCCGTCGCGGCTCCGGCACCTGTTGCAAGTGCTCCGACGGGCGGAACAGCGGCGCCGGCTCCGACGTCAACATCTTTGGAAGCATAATTTCAGAATCTCTCTTTTGAGCGTATAAACGCAAAACACTTTTTTTATATCGTCGAATTTACTGTCGCAGAATCTTATTCTGCGGCTTTTTTTTGTGCGCGTGAAATTAAAAGTGCAAAATTTACAGATTTAATATACAATCTTAACGATTTTTTAAGTAATTGATTTTGGAGGTGGTGATATACCCCGTGTTGTGTCCGCCCTGTCTTCTCCGGGTCTGCTGAGAACGCTTCAGCAGCAGAGAATGACTGCGTCCCAGACACAACAAAACACCATACGCACGCAATTCCAACCACGTTTACGCGCTGAAAAAACGACTTTAACGGCACAAGTGGGTTATCAGCCGGATATACAGGCGGCTGTTTCAAATCTTGATAAGGCGATTTCACGTCTTGCCACGATTAAAAGCTATGTTTGGGATTTGTTGGATTTTGAAACGAAATCACGCACGGCGGATGCTGCTACGATTGCAACGTATACGGCCCGTTTCGACACTAAAATTCGATCCATCAACAGAGTCGCCGATGAAATCGTTGTGCCGCCAAATTTAATTGGCAGTACGTTTTCAACAGATTTATCTTATATTATCAATGCATTGGGTGATCGAAAATCGAAATCATATGTCGATTTGTCTACGGGTTATAGTATCGAGGATGCCTCTGGGCATATCTGGAAAAAAGACAGTTATGTCAACAGCGGAACCTTGGCCCAATACTCAACATTGGGGGTTGCGACGGGCAAAAGCACGGAAGTATCGCGAAGTTTGCGTTTGGATGCGTTGAATGGAAACGCCATTAACTTTACCATTCACCCCGGCACGGCTGCGCAAGAAAGCTTTACGGGCGGGGTGCTTTCCACCACGGGTCTAAATATTGTGGATTCTTGGATTTACGCGAGCCTCGGCACGACGGAAGGGCGATCTCGCGCAGAAGCGGCGTTGAAATCAGCCCTTACGGTGATTGATATACAATCATCAGCCTTTAACGGAGCCTTGATCCGTGCCCAATTTGATCTTGGTATGGCCGAGATCGCGGCAGCAGGGGCAAATACAAAAATTTCGGCCTTAAATCAAGCGATGCTTTTGTCGCTTCAGGATGTATCCAATGCAAGTCGCCGGGAAAAAGATGCCTCAGATCTCGCCATTACCCACCAAAAAACCTTACTTCAAGCCTATCAATCCCTGTTCGACACGGCGGTGATGGGGGCCAAAAACAAGGCTATATCCGTGAGCAAAATTAACAATAGGTTTAACGACACGACCCATACGGGGGGACCGTTGACGGGAAGATTGTTGAGCGTGCAAGCTTAGCCCCCTTGAAGACAGCCAAAACAAAAGGCCCCGTTTGCATTCAAACGGGGCCTTTTATCGGGAATTTGTGAGCGGATTATCGTTTGACCCGCATCAATTCTTCAAGCATTTGATCGGCTGTTGAGATGATCTTGGTGCTGGCAGAATAGGCCCGCTGAACCACGATCATGTTGGTGAATTCTGCACCAATATCAACCGTCGAAGCTTCTAGGGTAGACTGAACAACCTGACCCGCAGGTCCAGAGTCTGCCAAACGCAGGGTGTAATCGCCTGAGTTTTGGGTGGCACTCCAAACGTTACCTGACCGACTGTCCAATTGGTTCGGGTTGACAAAGGTTGCAATGGGAATTTGGAAAATCTTCCGAGTTTCGCCGTTATCAAACTTAGCCGTCACCAAACCGTCTTTACCGATGGTCACCCCGGAAAAGGTTCCGAACGCAGAACCGTTTTGGGAGATGAAGGCTGATTTATAAACTTTACCATACTGGTATAGGCCATTTGATTCACCAACGGTACCAAAGTCCAGCGTGATTCTCTTGCCAGACCCGGTGGCGTTGCTCATGTCTTGAGCGCCATCGGAAAAGTTCAAGATTTCCAGATTAGAGACGTTAAAGTTCGCTGGTACACCATCTGAGGCAAACGTGATGCCCGATTCTGTCGTCACGGGAATTTTGGTTGAGGCATAAGCCGTTTTATCCCCATCCAAGGGACGAGCCAGCGACGTAATCCCCGATGTAATGATATCGTTGGCATTATTATTGACGGTGCTAAAGGCAATACTGTCAATATTACCGTCATTGTTCAAATCAAAGGTTCGCACACGCGCCCCTGTGGTGGCCAAAACCGTATCGTTTGCTTCAATCGTGGCTTCCAAAGAGGCCATTAAGGACGCTAAGGAAATTGGAATATTGGCCGTTGTGGCAACCGTTGTTGCATCGGCGTTGGCCGCCGCGACAGCCGGAGCAATCGCAAGCACACCGGCTGCAAAGGTTTCATTAAGGACAACGCTTGTTGATGTTAATGTGACGACACCAGCCGCACTGGCCACGGTGTAGCCAGCCTCTGTTCCCGCCGTGATACCGGCTTGGATTGCTGCCGTTAACCCAGCGGCTACGGTGGTTGCCGTATCGCCAGATTGAGCGGTGTACGTAAAGGCTGTTCCTGCGGTCACACCACCCGTAAGAGCCGTGCCGCCGGCACCCACATCAACCGTTACCGTGAACACATCACCCGCATCAACGGTGCCGCCGACTGTATAGGCAACCGTTGAAGCGATTGTTCCATCCGCTGCGACAGGTGCCGTTTGTGTGAGCGTTGACACGCCAGCCGGTGCAAAGGATGTCGGCGTTAGCCCCGTGGGAGACGCAAAGGCCGTGCCAACGGTTGCGGATGTAATGGTGATCGCGGAACCTGATGCTGTGGCGCCAATGGCTGTGTTCGCATTGATCAAAGCAGCCAGACCGGTTGCAACGCTCGATGCTGAGGTATTGGCGGCTGTGAAGTTGTAGGTTGCGCCAGCAACGGTCGCATTAAAGATATCGCCAACGTTAACGATGCCGTTAATGTTGACGGTGTCGACCTGTGCCACACCACGGGGAACAACCGTTCCCGTGGCCACAATGCCATCACCATTCATGTCAAAGCCATACGTGGTGCCGTGGATCACGATGGTATCGTTATCATTTGGCAATGTTGTTCCATTTGTGCCGCCGAAACGGAGCATGGTGAAATCACTGTAAAGGTTGTCTTGTTGTTCAACCGTAAAGGTTCCGGTTTGACTGGTCACAACACCACCCGATGCATTCAGGGTGTTGCTAAGGTCAACAAAGATGGTTCCAACACCCGTTTCATTAAATTCGATAGCCGTCGTAATGCCGGGTTTGACGGCAATACGGGTGTTGTCGACGGAAAAGGCTTTGTCTTGGGCTTTCGTCGCCGCGACAAGGGCCGAGACGACCTGGCTCAATGTTTTCGAGCCATCAACCTGGATTTCGAAACCAGTGGTTGGGGCACCGTTGACAAAGGTGTAGGTCAGTGCCGATGCGGAATCAAAGCCAATTTTGATGGAACTGTTTGCCGCTGGAATAGCCGTAAATTCAACCTGACCACTGCTGGCATAGATGCCTTGTGTTGGGGTTTGAGTGTCGCGAAGGGTTGCTACGGCTGTTCCCGGTGGGGGCGCAACGCTGACATCCCAGTTGTTGCGATTGGCCGTTTTTGTATACACGATGGACAAGTTATTGGCGCTGCCGAGGGAATCAAAGAACTCAACATCGGTTTTATGCGTAGAGCCCGGTTCACTGGTTGCACCTGTGGCGGGTAAGTTGGCACCGACGCCAACATTGTTGGTCGCGGCGGCTGTACCGCCCACACGGTTCAAGTTGATGCTTTCCACGTAATCACTGGAAATGATGTTTTGGTTGGTGATGGTAAGGTTGTTGTTGGAGGGAATAACCACACCAGCAGCGTCCGTAGGCCATCCTTGCAGGTAATAACCCGCAGAGTTTTTCAAGTAACCTTGGTCATCTTGAATAAACGATCCTGCTCGGGTGAACAGATAAGGGTCAGATACGCCGGGCCTGTTGGATTGGTTCACCACATAAAAACCGCCGCCTGACAAGGCAATATCGGTCGAAGAGGTTGAGGCTTGCAACAGGCCTTGAACGTCTGTTTGCTGACGGGGTTTTGATTGAACACCACCTGCGGAATAGAACGTCGAAGACGTTTGTTTTGTCACCAGGGTCTGAAAGTTGACCGTCGTGCCTTTGTAACCGATTGTACTCACATTTGTGATGTTATCGGAGATTGCGCCCATTGCACTCGATTGAGCTGTGAGCCCGGAAACACCGGAAAATAACGCACCATACAAGCTCATTTTATCTCTCCTTCAGGTTTCGCGGCGCCATTTGCCGCTGTCATATTTTTGTTAAATTGAATGCGCATTAAGGGACCGCCGTCGTTGTGGTTGTTGCCGCCGCAGCTGTTTGTGGCGGAGGGGGCTTTGGCGCTTCCTGTACATTTAGAATATCCGAAAGAGGCACATCGACAGCCCCCATAGCCAAGGTGACGTTGCCATTTTCAGCCCCCGCACCTGTGACGCGCCCAAATACGGTTTGAGCGATATTGATAAGCTTTCCTTCACGGTCTTTGGCGGTGATGACGGCGGTATAAGGGCCATTTTTGACCGCAGTACCATCATTTTTAAGGCCATCCCATTCAAAGAATTTCTTGCCGGCTTCTATGCTGAGGTTGCCCGTAAAGACGACTTTTTCGTCCGCGGTTTGAATGGTCAGTACCGTTTGAACGGACGGATCTTTAAGGTCATAAGAGATTTTGGCATAACCATCGACAAGATTGAAAGAATCGCCTTTGGCTTCGATGTTTGTGCCAAGGTATCCAACCATGGACCCCACCTGAGTGGTTTTCTGAATAGAGACCAGCTTTTCCAGGTTGGCGTTTTGGTAAATTTGTTGCTCAACGCTGGCAAATTGCACCAATTGTTGGGTGAACTGGTTGGCGTCCAAGGGTTCCAGTGGATCTTGGTGTTGCAACTGGGTGACCAGAAGATTCAAGAACTGATTAAGGTCCTTATCTAACTTATCCTTGGCCAGTTGCGCTTTGGTTGCGGAACTTGCTGTTGACGCGGAGGAACTTGCTGCTGATGTGGTGGAACCTGATGATAGAATACTCATAATAAAATTCCTTTTACGCCGTGATATCTACACGATCTTCTGTGATGATTTGCGGTTGACCTGAGTTCATTTCCATCAACTCGGAAAGCGTGGGTTCAAGTATGGGGTCAGAGGATTTTGAATTTCCCTGAGCCATTTCCCCATCGTTGCTTGCGTTGCCACCTTCGCCGCGCATGCTAAAGCTTAAATCCCCTGAATTCAGATTCAGGCCTGCTTCACGCAAGGCCCGCTCTAATTCTTGAGAATCCTGTTTCAACATGTCCATTGTGTCTTTGCTGTCGGCACTGATCACCGCCGCGACCCGTCCGTCCTGGCTCATTTCCAACTGAATGTCGATGCGGCCCAGATGAGCGGGTTTGAGTTGAATGCGAATTTGATCCACGCCGTCTGAAATGGCCTTGGCAATTTGCACTTTAACTTGTTCGGTGGGGGATGTTTGGGCTTGGGCCTGAGCTTGAGTCTGAGGCTTCGTTGCAGGTTGCGCCGTTTGTTGGGTTTGTTGAGTGTTTGCCACAGGGGCCACGGCCTGGGTGTTGGTGATGCCCTCGGCACCGCCCACTTTTGCCGTTTGTGTTGTTGTGTTGGTGTTGGCCGATTGCGTGGTTTTCGCCTCAGCGACCGATGCCGCCAGTTTGGCCGCATCGGCTTGAGCCGCTTGCAATTGGGCTTGTTGCTGGCCTTGACCTTGAGCATCCGCACCGCCCTGTCCACCGGTGTTATGCGTCGCAACTTGAGGCCCTTGGGCTTTTGTTGCGGCCGGCATGGTGGTTGGGGTAAGGCTTTCACCTTCGGCTTTGATATTGGCTTGTCCCGCCAAACTTGCGGCCGGCAAGCTGACCAGTTCTTCTGATTGCTTGGTCACGCTGACATTGACGTTAAGCGCTTGGTTGGGGCCAATTTTCTTGGCGATATCTGCGGCTTGTTGCTGGGCAAGCGTTGCCCCTTTGTTGGCTTCGGCCTGAACCTCGGCTGCAACATGGGTGTTGGCGCCAGATTTGGCTCCATCTGCCCCCGATTTCGTTTTGGCGCCTTCTGTCGTGGCTCCCAAATCGGCCACTTCCGTGGATGGATCGCCAGCATTTTGACCGCCTGCGACGTTCTGTGCAAGCTCAGCACCTTGTTGAGCCTGTTGTTTTGGCCCACCCTCCGTGGCGGCAGCCTTAACCGTTGTGCCTTTTGGTGTTGAATTGGTGAGAACCTGAGCCACCTGACCGACGTTGGCTTGTTGCACGGCTGCGGCTTGAGCTTCCGTGTTGGCGGTGCCGTCTTGAGGCCCGGTGTCGGTGGATTCGGTTGCTTGTTGTTGGCCACCGTCATTTTGCGAAAGCTGTTCGTTAGATGATTGATCCTCACCCGATGACGCTTGTTGCGTATCCGATCCATGGTCGTTGGTCGGAATATCGTTTTGTACGACGTCACGAGGGGCCTCGTTGACCACCACATCATCGCGGGCAGGGGCTTCGGAACGGTGTTCCGGCGCGTCAACCCGATCTTGTGGGGCCGGAGCCTCGTTGCGATCTGCGGGTGGGGGGGTATCTGTGATATGTGCATCGGGGCTTTGTTTGGCCCGAATTTGAGAACCACTTGTCAGGCTGCCCACCAGGGCCATTTTACCTTTGCCCGCACCTGAATGACCTGCTTGGTTCATACGTTCCGCAACGGCAGCGGAAAAATCGCCGATCAACTGATCTGTTGCTGATATGTTGGTTTTGGTGTTCGCGTTTGTATCAACGTAATTGCGGTTTGCAGCCGAGACATCCATGGGATCAAATCCTTAAAATTAAACTTTGTCTGCCTCAATAATTGCAAGGCCCGTGCCAACATATTATAAATGCTTAATGCATTGTTTTTGTTGAATTTTTTATGCATTGGCGTGGCGGGGGGAGACCGTCGGTGTGCGTAAACCAGAAAATATTACCCATTGCACCCAGCATAATTTGCCCAAACACCAGTCTTGATGGAGTTGCAAGGACCATGATCCCAGTAAGGGGTATATATATAATGAGCCGGGGTCGCGCACCAATACCCATGGGTTGAGTAAAAAGATAGGTGTTGCAATGTTGAAAACATCTGTTATATTGGTCAATGTAGTAAAAAGTCTATGGCAAAAGGCCTAAGACACAGGTTGGCAGAATAGGCTGGCTTAAATAGTAATCTCAGAAAGGAGATTCGACATGGCTAACATTTCCCTTACTCCCGCAATGCGCACGAACTTGTTGTCCCTTCAGGGCACGTCAAAGCTCATGGATACGACTCAAAACCGAATTTCAACGGGCTTGAAAGTTGGTTCCGCGCTTGATAATCCAACAGCGTTCTTCACCGCCAAAGGTTTGAGCAACTCTGCTTCGGATTTAGCGACTCTTAAAGATTCAATGGGTCAAGGTATCAGCACCATTCAGTCAGCTGACGGAGCTTTGGTTTCGATCCAACGCTTGGTTGACCAAATGAAAGGTATTACCGCTTCGGCAAAAGCCGCGTCGACGACCGATATACGTGCGGACCTTGCCACACAGTATGACGATCTCCGTGGGCAAATTGATGCTTTAGCAGCAGATGCCACTTACAACGGAAAAAACTTGGTGTTCGGTCGTGGTGTGATCACGGGCGGTACATTCAGTGATACAACAGCAACAGCAATTTCCGATCTTTCCGGTGTTTCAGCAAACGGTATTGTCCGCACGGGTACAAGTACGGACATTAGTTCATTTACGCTTTCAACCGTGAAAAAAGTGAATACTTTGGCGACGACGGCGACCATCGCCGCAGACGCAAACACAAATGTCGGTAATGTTTATCTTGATGGTGTCAACCTTGGTTCTGTCACAAGAACATCAAGTGATGCGACCGCAACGGCTGCTTCAATCGCGGCTTTGTCGGCTGACCTTACCAGCAGTGGTGCAACTTTGACTGTTGCATCCGGCAAGGTTCTTGAAATCCGCGATGCGACAGCGGGTGCAGCTTTTGATTCAGCGCTTGCCTCAGGTTTGGTTAATGATGTATCGGGTGCTCAGGTCAAAAACTTGACCTCTTCTCTTGGTATCTATGGTGGTGAAGTTTATGCCCACGTGAGTGGATATACGAACAACCAAACGGACACCAACCTGGTCTTTACCGTAAGTGCAGACAAAGCAACGTTGACCGTTACAGATGCGGTTGGCGGAACATCTGCTTCTATCGCGACAAGTTCCTTTTCATCGGGCGGTACAGACACCTTGACCGTCGGTGATTTGACCGTCAATTTTGTAACATCAGTGGCTGATGAAAACGCGAATACTGCTCCTGCTGTTGTGAGCTCTCGTTCTGCAATCGCTCAGGTCAATACCGCAACGATTTCTGGCGATGCTGCTGTTGCACAAATCGATACCGTAACATTGACGGGTACAGTTACCACAGGTGATGTCTTCCGCTCCGTTCTGGGTGGTACGACATTTGAATATACGGCAACCGGTGGTGAGGCAAATATTACGGCTATCGCAGCTGGTTTGTCGACTGTGATCACTGCAAATGCTGCATACGGTTCTACGAATACAGGCGGCGTCATTACGATTACTGCGGCCGTTGCGGGTACCGCATTTAGCAACGTTTCTACGGTCCCAACCGATACGGGTGGAGCAAACACCGCAGTTGCTGCTACGACAACCGTAAATGAAACAAAAGGTTATGACAGTGGTGATGCCTTCTCGCTTGTTGTTAATGGGAATACGTATACCCAAACACTTGGGGCTGCTCAGACAAGTGCTACGGGGGTCGTTACGGCAACGTTCGCAGCCTTTAAAACAGCTGTAGAATCGGTTGAAGGTGTAACCTTAACCAACACAGGTGCGTCGATTACTGTGACGGCGAATACGGCCGGACAAAGCTTTACATTTGGCGCATCGCAAACGGCTGGTGTCCAAACGGGCGAGTCCATGACGGCTGCAACGTCACAGGCAAATGTTACGTCACAAAACACCATTACGATTTCTGGTCAGCATGACGATGGTGACGTTGTTACCGCAACAGTTAACGGCACAACCGTTAGCTATACAGTACTTGCAAGTGATGTGAGTGCGACGGCAACAACGACTGAAGATAATGTTGCTGCTGGTTTGATCGCTGCGATCAATGCGAATACAACATTGGTGAATGGAACGGCTGGTTTGCTTGCGACGGCTACAGTTGGCACTGGTGCAAGTGCTAATGTCATCACGATTTCCGAAAATGGATCTGGTACGACTTTGACGGCGACAACAACCGCCACCGATGCCGCGATTTCCCTTGGTAATGAATCAAAGTTAACCTCGACCCAAGACTTGAAAAGCATGACCACAGGTACAGCCGATGGTGATCTTCGTGTGAATGTAACGTCAGGTGGTGTTACTCAAGCCGTGGATATCAGTACCTCAAACACAACTGCGGTCACGATTTCTAACGCGGCCTTTGGCAGCACCTTTTCCATTACTGCTGATGACGCAGCTATGGTTGCTGGTGAAACAACTACGATCTCGGTCAGCAACGCTACGGGTGTTGGTGCGAATGACATGAAAGTCAACTTCAACGCTGACTCGACTGCTTTCGTGAACACCCAGGCTGTTTCAGCTACGACTTCTGGTCTTGGTATTATGGCCTCAGCAAATGGATTTGCGTCGGATTCAGACATTGATTCAGCGATTGCAAACTTGACCTCTGCGACGACATCTTTGCGGACAAGTTCTCAGTCTTTGGCCACCAACTTGGGCATTATTCAGACTCGTGAAAACTTCACAGCTGGATTCATGAACGTGCTTCAAGCTGGTGCTGATAAACTGACCTTGGCTGATAGTAATGAAGAAGCCGCCAATATGTTGGCCCTTCAAACCCGTCAACAGTTGGGTATCCAATCACTCTCAATGGCCTCTCAGGCTGCTCAGAGTATCCTTGGTCTCTTCCGTTAAAAGAGCTCACGATAATGGCAGCAGGGGGGCCGGTGGCTCCCCTGAAGTTCATTAAGCCCTAACTCACTTAAGCCCGAACTCAAAGGAGCAGGGTTCTAACCCTGAAGAAAGACAATGGCCTTAACCGTAAGCCTTCATCAAGACGAACGTATTATTGTTAACGGTGCTGTGATTGCTTTGGGCAAGCACAACGGACAAATCGTTTTTTTGAACCACGCTCGTATTCTTCACCAACAACATGTTCTTTCCGAAGATCAAATTCTTGCTGAGATGCAAAGACAAGGAAAGCCTTGTACGGACAGTTGGTTTTATTTTCTTATTCAATTAATCTATATTGACCCTTCGGCAGCTGATGATTATATCGCAAAATTGACCGAAATGTCTGCGCTTCTGAGTGAAGAATTTCCAGAAAAAAACAAAGATGTTAATGAAATATTTGCGCTTACAATCGATGGTAAACTATATCAAGCCTTAAAAGCTTGTCGGGTCGCCTTTCCAGATTGTTTGATGGTTGCAAAAAACAACGAAAGGGCAGACACTAACCATTCTAATCAAGGAGAATAAAGTGAGCTATTCGTCAAACAAGTATGAAAAAACCCCAGCGATGGATGCTGATCCTCGCGAAATTGAAGCTTGGGCGTTGATGAAGTCAGCTCGACAACTTGATAATGCATGCCGTAATCTGGACAACCCAAATGCCCTTCGAGATAGCCTGCGTCAGAATCAGGTGCTTTGGACTATTTTTCAGGCTTCCGTCACCGCAGAAGATTGTGCATTGCCTGAGGACCTTCGCGAAAATGTTTTAAGACTTTCGGTATTTGTGGATGGCAGAACATTTACGTGCCTTGGCAATTTGGATCCCGATAGTGTTCAGGCCCTCATTGATATCAATCGAAATGTGGCCCTTGGATTGCAAACCAACCCAAATGCAGACCAAGAAGAAAAAGCTGTTCAACCTCAGAGGACGGGCACACTACACGTTACTGACGCTTAGATAATGTGGTTTACTCATCCTTAATTGGAGGAATACGTTATGGCAGATATCATAAATGGTTTGGATAAGACTTTTGGCGGCGCAAAAGTATGGTCGCGCGAAGGCCGAGATGTAAACGGCGAAGACAGCTTTAGAACCGCACGTCTTATCGGCACGGTTCGTCTCGAACACAGCCGCCTGAACGGTTTTTCTGCAATTTCAAAAGGCGAAAAAGAAGACAATTTTACCTATAAAGTTGCTTCTCGTGGCCCGTTGCGTCTGGGCAAAAAAATCGATTCGTACACACGGGTTGAATTTTTCAATGGCACAAAGCACATCATCGCGAGCAACGACCCAAAATCGGGGCGTCTATATGATAAATACTTTGAAATGATATCTGCCGAGGGCACGCAGACGGATCGTGGAACGTATTTTATCAAATTTTCGCGTGTGGATCCCAATGATACAAGCAAGGATCTTCCCTATACGTTCCAGTTGCAAATGGGCTCAGACTTTAAACATGATTACGAAACGATTGAATACAAAGCCAAGGACTTAAAGCCAGGTGAAATCCCCGCATCAGCGGACCTGACCGCAGGAGGGTTACCGTCATCTTCGACCCTGATGGAGCAGGGTTTAAGCAGAATGATTGATGATGCTATGGCGAATTTTGGCAAGATGTTAAGCGGAGCAGCAAGTTTGTTGTTTGGAAGCCGTTTTTAGGTGTTTCTATTTAACATTAGAGAAATAGATGAATAGAGCAGAAAAGCGTCGGCAAAAAAAAATTGCCCAAAAAGCCGCTGTAAAAAATCCAGAAATCTTAAATCAAAAGCTTATGCAGGACGCTGTGGTGCATCACGGTGCCGGGCGCTTGGTTGATGCCGAAGTCCTCTATCAAAAGGTTTTGAAAAATAACCCCAAGCATGCCGCCGCTTTGAATATGGTTGGCGTTATTGCGTATCAGGGCGGGCATTTTGAAGATGCTATTTTACAAATTCAAAACTCGATTGACCAACAACCCAATTTTGCCGATGCGTATGGAAATCTTGGGCTTGTCCTCGCGGCTGTAAACAGGGATCAGGAAGCCATCGAGCGGTTCCAAAAAGCTATTTCCCTGAAGCCAGACTATACCGCCGCGCATTTTAATTTGGGGAATGTCTTTTTAGGCATGAAGAACCTTGAACAAGCTGAGAAATCTTTCCAAAATGTTGTCTCGCTTGTTCCGTCACATATCGATGCGTATGCGAAGCTCGGTGATGTTTACGTTCAGTCCAACCTGTTTGAAAAAGCCTTGGCGTGTTTCCAATGGGTCGTCCAACGACAACCCCAAAACGCCCTAATGCATTATAATATTGCGTTAGCATCGCAACAGCTTGGACATTATGATGAGGCGATTTCCAGCTATCAATCTGCACTACGTTTCGATGCAGAAAATCCTCGTCTGTATTTTAATTTGGCTTGCCTTTTAAGCAACTTGGGGCAAACCAAAGCAGCCATCGACAATTACCAGTTGGCCATTTCAAAAAAATCTGATTTCGCAGAAGCCTACAACAACATGGGCTTGTGCCTTGAAAAATTGGGTATGTCGGATGCGGCAAAAGTCTGTTTTGAAAGCGTCATAGCCATTAATCCTGAAATATCGGAAGCCCACAATAATTTGGGTTTGATCGTATTCGATGCGGGTGATTTGAAGACCGCTCTTAAACATTATTTTATTGCCCTCAAACATGATCCCAAATTTATGAGAGCCTTTAATAATATTGCCAATGTGTACAAAGCGATGGGCGAAAGAGATCAAGCGTTTGAATATTATCGTAAAACCATAGAACTAGATCCCGACATCGCCGAGGCCCATAAAAATTTGGCGCTGATGAAAAAACATAAGGAATACGATCAAGACCTCGAGAATATGGAGAGCTTTTTTGGGCGCCCCGGTGTCAGCGAAGATCAAAAAATGCATTTGGCCTATGGATTAGGCAAAGCTTTTGATGAATTGCACCGGTATGACGAGGCCTTTGAATACCTGGCCTTTGGAAATAAAACATATAGAGCGAGTTACGACTATAACAGCCAACAAGATTTGGATTATTTCAACCATATAAAAGAAGTGTTTAACGCTTCTTTGTTCGAAACGCGCAAAAATATGGGGTGTGAGGACGCAACGCCAATCTTCATTTTGGGCATGCCGAGGTCTGGAACAACTTTGGTCGAGCAAATTTTATCCAGCCACCCAGATGTTTTTGGCGCAGGTGAATTGCGGACCTTAAGCCAAATTATTGTGAAGCATCAAACGCAAGAAAATATCGCAAAGTATCCCGATGTCGTGAAGGATATTAAAGACACCAATTTCAATGAATTGGGCCGCCAATACGTTCAAGCCATTCGCGCGCACGACCCCGGGGTTCGTTTTATTATCAATAAGATGCCCGGAAACTTTTTGTATATTGGGCTGATAAAATTGATTTTGCCCAAGGCCAAGATCATACATTGTAAACGCAGCCCCGAAGATACGTGCTTGTCTATTTTCAGGTACCATTTTTCAGGACTGCACGAATATGCCCAAGATTTAAAAGAACTTGGACAGTATTATAACCAATACCATGACCTAATGGATCATTGGCACCAGCACCTTCCTGGGTTCGTCTATGATATCCAATATGAAGATTTGATTGCAGACCAAGGGGGGCAAACCAAAGCCTTGCTAGATTTCTGTGGACTTGAATGGGATGATGCGTGCCTGGATTTCCATAAATCGAAAAGAGCCGTCAGCACGGCCAGTACAGAACAGGTGCGCCGCCCGATCTATAAAGATTCCGTTCAGGCGTGGAAGCATTACGAAAAACAATTGGCGCCGTTGATTGAAGTGTTGAAAGCGCGTTAAAACGCTACCTCAAGAAATTATGGAGGTTCAAGGTGCGGATCTTGGCCATGGCTTGATAAGAGGCTTCCAAGGCTTTTTGATCATCAAGCAAGGACGTGATGATGGCCAATTTATCAATGCCTTCCAACGTCGAAATACGCGCTTCATAAAAACCAATCAGCCTGGTGTGGTCCGTATTCAAGTTCAAAATTGTGTTGCGTTGATAGCCCAGTGTCAGGGTGACTTCTTGAAGTGAACTTGTGAACCCTTCTTCATATTTTGGGTTCGTGACATTGTTATAATTTTGAGCCAATTCCATCAAATTGCGGGCATCTTCAATGCGGTTGGTATGTGCGGATTGGTCAAGCCCGCCCGCTGTGCCGTACTTCCCTTGAGCCAGAATGGCCAACGCGCGAATGGCCTTTTCAAAGGCTGGGTCTACGGCATTTAAATCCAAAGTAATGGACCGATTGTCCGACGCTCTATAGGTTTGCGACAGCATATCGCCACTGTAATAATTTATGGATTGTACTGTGCCATCGGCTTGGGTGACGACGGCTGTGTCATCGTTATTTTTCACCGTGGTAATGGTTGGGGCTGCTTCAACATCAAATACATTTGTGGTTTGTGACATGTCGATGCTAAAGGTTCCACCGACCGCATTGGCGGTGACGACCAAGGTGCCATTGGGTGATAAGTTGTTCGCGATGGTCACGTTTTCCGCAGCTTCAATCGCAGCCTTTTTGGCCGTCAAGAAGGCTGTTGCTGCGCCAACATTGCTAACCGTGGCCGTCAAAACATGCGTATAAGAATTGCCATTAATGACCATGGTCATTTCATCGCCAACTTCGTAACCCAATGAGGCTGTTGCTGTTTTAACCAGTGCAGACGCCTGGGTGTTGTCGTGTACCCGATCGGTCGCGGTGTTGGCGGATGAAACAAATCCAATGCCTGCGTTGTTTGTTTCGGTAAGTTTTAAAACGCCACCCACGGCGGTGATCGTAAGGTCCAGCCCCGCCGCATCAATGGCTGCTTTTAATCCAACGGCGACATCATTGGCGACGGTGCTGGCGGCCGTGAAGCTATAAGCGACGGCCCCGGCACCTTCTACGTCAAGGGTAATGCTAAACTGGTCACCCACCTCAATCGTGCCGCCAACGGTATAGTCTTCAACCTGGGCCGTGACGCCGGCGCTGTGGGCGGTGACGCCGGTTGGTCCTGAGAAGGTTTGTGTGTTGTCAACGGGGACATCCGTGGCGGTCACGTTGGTGGTGGCAAAAGACGTTCCGGCCGCGACACCGGTGATGGTGATGGCCGATGTGCCGCCGCTTGCGGCGGTGACACCTGCGTTGCCATTGATCAAAGCCGCTAAGCCCGTGGCAACGCTTGCCGCCGTTGCTGCTGTTGCCGTAAAGGCATACGCCGTGCCGTCAACGTCTGCGGTAAAGACGTCACCGACTTCGACTGTACCCGATATGTTGATGGTATCCACTTGCGTGGTGGTAGGGTCCGCAGCCCAGGCAACGTTTGAAACTTGGGCAATTGAAACCGGGCTTTCGGTGGTGAGCGCCTCCAAAACCGTGACGCTTTTGCCATCGGAAGAAACGGACGCCACGGTGAAGGTGCCGTTGTTGCTTACGGTGTTCCCAATGGTGACTTTCATGCCGGCTTTAAGGGCCGTGAATGTGCCCGTTACACCTGAATCGATGGTGTCATTGGCGCCGGTATTGGCGGTAAACGTAAACGCTTGTGCGGTGAGGTCCAAGGTGTTGGTTGCCGCTTTGACCACAACCGCTGTGCCGGTGCTGCCGGCGCCGGTTTCGGCGGTGACGGCTTCGTTGACGGTTAAGGTTTGTCCATTGTTGGCAACAGAAGCGATGGTATAGCTGGCATTGTTATTTGTGGTTCCGCCAAAGCTGATGGTCATGCCGGCGCTTAAAGCTCCAAACGTTCCCAAAACCCCTGAAGCAATGGTGTCATTTCCCGCATTTACGGTGAAATTAAAATTCTGTGCGGTCAGGTTAATGATGTTGCTTTTGGCGGTGCCTTCATCGGTAAGCTTAATTTCTTCAATGGTTAAGGTGGTGCCATCATTTTTCTTTACAAAATAAGTGCCATCATTTTCGCCTGATCCGGCAACGCTAAACGTGCTGCCCGCAGTTATGGAGGAAATAGAATCAGCCTTGCCCGCGACAATCGTGCCCGCATCCCGGTTAAACGTGAGGTCTGTGAAGTTTGCAGAGCTCAGCGTTGACCCACCCGTTTTCGTCAAAGTGCTCGATATGTCATTTAATTTGTTGGTCAGCATTTTTGTGCGGACATCAACACTTTTTCCATCGGCACTAACCGCTTCAATCGTATAGCTGCCATTGTTGTTTGCGGTGCCGGTGATTTCAATGTTGCTGCCCACAGCGACATTTGAAAACTGGGCTGTGGTGGATGTAATGCGCCCAACACCTTTGGTGGTTGTTAAGCCATCGGCATCTTGGGTGAACGTCAACCAGTTGGTTTGTCCGGCACTATCTGCGGCTAGCTTATAGTCTTCCAAGTGGGCAAGACGGGTTTCTGGGTAAGATAAATTCACCCCGTCATATTTGTCCTGAAAGGCCCCCAATGTTGTCAGTCCAAGGTTAACGGGCTTTACATTGGTGCGGTTCCCGGAAAAAATATAGCGTCCGTTGATCTCGGTGTTGAGATAAGATTGGATACTTTGGAGTTCCCGAAAAGCCGTCTCTTGGACTTCGCGAATGCCATTTTCGGTGGTGGGTTGTTGGTTGTTATACGATGTCAGAACCTTTTTGACTTCGGTGAGCGAGGCATCGATTCCGGTTAACGTTAGGTCGGTCGTTTGCATTCGAACTTCTTGAATTCCATTATTCTTAACGTAATTCTTTAATTGAAGCGTATCGACCTCATAGGACACGAGGCGCTGGGTGTCTTCACCAATTCCGGCATAAGACTGAGCGCGCTGTTCGGTGGTAAGCTGCACCTGTGTGTTATTGATCCGCGCTTGCAGCGTCATCATATAGCTGTTTAAAATTTGTTGCGATGCGTAATTTGCGATGCGTGACATTGTATTACCTCAACTCTGGCATTCTACCAGTTCGATTAGATCAGACGATGCTTTCCAGAGCGTCAAACATTTTTTGGATGGTTGAAATGACTCGGGCAGCCGCCCCATAGGCTTGTTCAAAAGCCATCAAGTTTGTCATTTCTTCATCCAGATTAACGCCTCTAAAGTTGTCAGACTTAGCTTGAAGACTGTCAGATAGAGATTGCTGGAAAGCTAAATCAGCATCATTCACGCTGGTTATGGACGCGCTGTAACTGATGATTGATGTTGAAAAACTGGTGAACGTGACGTTCAAAGCGGTCATGCCACCGGTTTCATTGAATTGGGTTGACAGAGCCATTTGATCGGCCAATGCGGTGATGTTTGTACCATTGGCAAAGCTCATGATGTATTCCCCGGCGCTGCCTTTTGCGGCATCCCATTGCAGGCTGGCCCGAGCAATTTTGCTGGGTGTGCTGACAAGGTCAGCCCGAACTCTGATTTGTTGTGATGTGCGCGCGGACGCACCTTCCATGCCGAGCGAGCTCTTAAAATTATTGGTCCCGGTGATAATCATATCGTCACCGGTCGCTTCCGCCAAACGGAGCCGGAAACCAGCACCTTCCGGAACTTTGGATGCGACCACGCCGATATCGACTGTGTCATTAATCTGAGCCACCATTTGGTCCAGCGTCATGCCCGCCGTTAAGTCTACCGATGTCGCGCCAATGGTTGCTGCGATTCCTGAGGAGGTGTTATGGAAGCTCAGCGTGGTTGCCGCACCAAGTGTGAACGTGGGGCTAAGGATTTTACTGTCTTGAATGTTGTCGGGTAAATCATCAACGAAGAAATCATTGAGCCCAAACAAATTTGAAAACCCAGAAACTGCTTCCGTTCCTCCGACTGCAGCCCCGTTGGCGTCCAATGTAATGCTGGCGGCTTGGGCCGTGCTGCCATCGGCTGTTGCCACTTCATCACGAAACGCAAGGTAGGATGTGGTGGTGTTTAAGTCGATGGACAGCTTGCCATTTGTGGTGTTGCTTAAACCAACTTTTGCCCCCGTAATCCCTTTTGATTTTAACCAGTCTTCGATCGTGGTGGCAACTTCAGAAATGGTCCAGTCGCCATGCGAGGTTTGGGCTGCTGTTCCCATGGTGGCATCCACCATGATGGTGTTAAGCGTCGTTACGGATGTTTGGTTGCCGCTGGAATCCATCAAGGCAATCGTGACATCAGAGGTGCCATCCAACTTCATGGTTTGCGTTCCATCAATAAAGCTGCGCGTTCCAGACATGGATTGAAAGCCAGGGTAAGACGTGCCCGCGTTATGAACCGCGTTAACGGAGTCCCGCAATTTGGCACCGAACTCATCCAATTGACTTTGAATGTTGGTAAAGACGGTATCCCTTAAATCAATGAGCCCCTTAAGCTTGCCGCTGCGCACTTCCGTGGTGATATCGTTTAGGGTCGAGTTCGAATTGCCAACATAAATTCCGTTGAGGTCACCTTCTGCGTGGGTGGTGGTGGATTGCATCGCACTGGCAGCCAAGTGGCTGACGGAGGGTGCTGAATTGTCCACCAATGAACGTCCAGCTTGGGTGAAGACCACCGCATCGCCATCGGCTCGGTAATAATACTGCACATCAATGGGGCTAGAGAGTTCATCAAGGGCGGCGTCGCGTTGATCACGAAGACCCGTGACATCCGCATTAATGGCTTTGCTGGCAACCAACTTGTTGTTGATTGTGTGAATGGTTGTGGTGAGCTGACCAATGCGGGTTGTTGCGGTGGTGATATCGGCATCCGTTTGAAGCCGCAATTCCTGGAGCGTTGCGCTCATACGGTGGAGCTTGTCAGAAACGTCTTGGCCTTTGCGCACAACTTCACTTTGTTCCATGGTGCTGGATGGATTAATGGCAAGCGTATCAACGGCATTGGTGAATTCCGTCATGACGTGGCTCAGGGCCGTATTATCGGACGGCGTACCAAAGAGTTCTTGAAGACGTTGCAAGTACGGGTCTTTGGCGCTCAATGCATTGAGGCTGCCGATTTCAATCCGCAAGCTTTTGAGCAAGCCTTCATCGATCTTACGGACGACGGACGCCACTTGAACACCAGAGCCAACACCACCGACAACGCGTTGTTCAAGGTTGACCACCTTACGGGAATATCCAGGCGAATTTACATTCGAGATATTATTCGATACGGTGTTTAGCGCCTCTTGGTTCGCAAGAAGACCACTTTGCGCCGTTCTCATTGCTAAGGTTAAACTACCAGACATATCATTTTCCTTTCTGGACCGTATCGTTGGGTTGTGTCAGAAGCATGCGCATTCTACGTTTGCCCTATAAATTCTCATCAATAGCGATGGAGGCACTTCTGGTTTTGGTGCTGTTGAGCGGGGCATCGGATTTTCCGTTTGACCCGTATGTGCCGGCCGTTGGCGTTGAACTTCTCACGCTGTCTGCGACAATGGTCATGAACCGTTTCCCGGTTTCAATGTTGACTTTCAACACCCGCTCATTGGTTTCGACCAAACCTTGAAGATGTTCGCTTTGAATTTTAAGCTTTTCGATCAAGGCCGGCTCAACGCTGGCAATGCCTTGATCCGACTTTTCCATACCCAACACGCGAATTTCATAGGCACGGCTGAGTTTGGTTTTTTGATCCACCAGCGTTGAAATAACGGCAAGGTCATTTTTGGCTAGAGCAGCATTTTCTTGTTCTAAGATATCGATCAAGTGACCGGCAATGAAAAGCAAATCATCGATGCGATCTTTGGGGTCTAAGATTTCAGCCATTAGTTAATCTCCTGCAATTTGAGCATTTCGCCCATGACAGCTTTTGCAATTCCAATGCCGCCAGATTTAGCGATTGTTTTTCCGTATTCGTCCATCATTTGTGAACGCCACATGTCTTCCGCTTGCCCACCACCAAACATGGTGTCGGATTTGATGCCTTCAAACATGGGTTTGAGCATTTGGGAAATGAACACCGCTTCGAAATCTTCGGCGGTTTCCTTGATTTTTTGTAAGCTTGCGGTCTTGTTGATCGTGGGCAAGGCCCGTCCGGTATTCAAGCTGGCTTGAGCGTTGAGGAGCGCGCTGGGTTCCATTACATCACCTCAATTTCAGCTTGAAGAGCCCCAGCGGCCTTAATCGCTTGTAAAATGGTGATCATGTCCCGAGGACCGATGCCCAAGGCGTTCAAGGCGTTGACGAACTGTTGCAAAGACACACCGTCTTGCAAGACCGCAAGTTGGCTGCCCGCATCTTGCGTGACAGCAACAGCCGTGCGGGGGACGGTGGTCGTGGTGCCAGTTGCCGAAAAAGGACCGGGTTGTGAAACTTGCGGTGTTTCCGTGATGCGAATGGTTAAGTTGCCTTGGGCCACAGCTACGGTTGAAAGACGAACATTTTCACCCAT
Source organism: Magnetovibrio sp. (assembly GCA_016763895.1). GTDB lineage: Bacteria > Pseudomonadota > Alphaproteobacteria > Rhodospirillales > Magnetovibrionaceae > JANLGW01. The sequence goes on from JAESSV010000018.1 coordinate 21,577, forward strand.
GACGATGATGCCAGATTGTTCATCAATAATCACGCGGGCCATTTGATCGGGTTCAATGCGCAATTGTTCAATGTCGGTCATCATGTCCACAGCCCGACCCTGATAGCTGTCGGGGACTGTAACCCTTACGGTGTTGGGGTCGGTGGAAACGGCGGCTGATGTGCCCAAAAAAGCGTTTACGGCTTGGGCGATGCGCCGGGCGGTGGTGAAGTCTGGGTTGCGAAGGCTTAAGTTCACGGTTTTCATGCCCGACAAATCGAAATCAATTTGACGTTCAACAATGCCGCCATTGGCGATCCGGGCCGAGGTGGGAACACCTTTGGTGACCGTTGTTCCTGCGCCACCGGCGGAGAAACCACCAACGGCGACCTGACCTTGGGAAACCACATATACGTTGCCATCGGCGCCCAATAAAGGCGTGACCAACAACGTGCCGCCCAACAAGCTTTTTGCATCGCCCAAGGAACTGACCGTGACGTCCAGGCGGGTGCCCTTATCGGAAAAGGGGGGCAAGGTGGCCGTAACCATCACGGCCGCAACGTTTTTGGAATCCAAACCCGCCGCCGTAGGCTTAATGCCCAAGCGGTTCAGCATAGATTGTAAGCTTTGTTTGGTGAAATGACCGTCTTTGAGCTTGTCGCCGGTGCCGTTCAAACCCACAACAAGGCCGTATCCAACCAACATGTTGTCGCGAACGCCTTGGAAATCAACGATATCTTTAATACGTGACGAAGCGTTGGCCGGGCTGGTCCAAGCCAAAATGATCAGCAAAATTAAACTTGCGATGCCGGCCGCCAAAGCTTCCCTAAACAGGCGGAGCATTGAGCTTAAAGGAGCCGCATGGGTTTCGCCAAGCTCCTTGTTCGCTGTCTTTAATGCAATTGCGCGGTTCATGGTGTCATTCCCGTTCGTTGGTCTTTGTTTTGTGCGATATTGTTACCGCTTTCCTTATATATATGCGAAAAGTGTGCCACTTTTTGAGTATGTCTAAACCATTGAAATATATCGATTATATAGCAAACATAAAGAACCCTCGCCGGGTATCGGGTGCCGGGCGAGGGTAATTGTTGCCGAGTTAAGGGGGTGGGGTTATCGCTTCAGGTCGCGGGCGACAGTGACCATTTCATCTGTGGTGCGAAACACCGTCGAAGCGGCGTTATAAGCCGTTTGGGTCATCATCATTTTGCTAAATTCATCGGCGATATCAACGTTTGAAAGTTCACGCGCATTGGGCATAAAGGTGGCGTAGCCTTCGGAACCCGCCGTTGTGATGGTCACGCCACCGGAATCATTGGTGGATTTAAAAACGTTTCCGTTAACGGCTTGCAAGGCATTCGGGTTCGAAAAGACTCCCAGCGCCAATTTGTATATGGGCCGCACGGTGTTGTCTTCAAAGGTGCCGAGCACATTGCCTGATGAATCGAAACCAAAGGACCTCATACTGGAAGAGGCAAAGCCGTCCTTGGTGTACCCCAAAGGCAAGAAGTCGCCGTAAAACTGGGTCATTTTGCTAATATCAATGGCCGCCGAAGACGTTGCCCCTTGGTCAAATGTTGCCGCCAGCGTCAACGTTGTCGGTGAGGCCAAGGTGCCGTCATCTTTAAAGGTTAAGACAGGTCCGCTTACGCTTGCCGTGGTGGTCGTGGTTGACGCCGTATTGTCATCGATGGCGGTATAGTTCGCGGTGGTCGATGTGGCGGTGTTGCCCGGTGCACCGCCTGCGTTGACCACGGCGGTGGTCAGGGTATACGCCACACCAGCGGTCGTCGAAAGTAAGTTAATGCCGTCGGTTCCGTTGGTCGAAGGGGTGACCAATGGAGAAAGCGTGCCATCGGCGGTGATTTGTCCGATGAGGTTGGTCTGAACCGTGGTTAAAGTGTCG